>JAOZLN010000040.1:1585-12371 GCA_029934845.1 Candidatus Sabulitectum sp. | reverse complement strand
CTTGCATGGGTAAGGAATGGACCTGCTCTGCTAATGATGTCTTTTTGAACAGTGGCTATTCCATCGAGAATGGTACTTTGCAGTTCAGCCTGGTTTTCTGTGTGCGAAAGGTCAATTGAGCTTTCATTATACCACACGGTGGAAATGGGCTGCTGTACAGGTAAACCGATCAATCCGTTTTTCACATCAAGAATCCATGGTCCGTGGGGACCTCTTTCGCCCGGGTCAAGCGCTTGTGGGGAACCGGGATAAAGCACCCAGGATTCTCCGGAGATAAGCTCAGGGGCATGAATGTGGCCAAGCAGCCAGCCGGTGGGACCCGATGATTGAAGCCGGTTGAGCTGCAGGGGAGCATAGGGGGAAGTTGATTTGAAAAGATCTCCGTGAACCATTCCCAGAGTTGGTACATGGGGATCGGATTCCAGATCATATGAGTCCAGTGGGCTTAGTGACACCTGTGCTGCAGGGAAGGACCAGCCGTCAATATTCAGCTTTTCATCACTTTTCAGTCTGATGGTGATTCTCTCCCATTTTCCGTTTCTGCCCAGCAGTTTAAAAAACTCTGAAGAAAGTTGATCTGCCAATTTGGGCAGCACATCAAAATCATGATTGCCGGCTACTGCTACGGTTTGAATACTATTTTCAGAAAGCCGTAGTATTCCCTTGCGCAAGGGCCCGATGGCTTCCCAGAATTTGTTGGTTTGATCTGCGATGTCTCCGCTGAGGCATACAACATCGGCATCCTGCTCTATGGCAAGATCAACAACTCTGCTCCATGCAGATCCCGCACGGAGGGATTCCTTTCCAACAGTGTCCGGGATTCGGGAAGAAGATCTTCCAAGATGAATATCCCCGGTTAGAATCAGCCGCATTCCGGACAACCTCCTCCGTATACAGTTCGCAAAACTCTATGAATCTTTTCATATCCGGAAAGAATAGCCTCTTGAATTGATTCAGTCAACCACAACAAGTGAATTGTCCCGGTGTACAGCTTCGCTTGACTCGGCTGATGACTCCCTGCATTATGCAGGGGGAGTATCACAAAAGACGATTGAACAAGCGATCAGTAAGGAAGTATCCATTCTTCATGTAGTAACCTTTATTCTTACATTCCTGCCCACAGTTCTGCTTATGTCTTACTTTTACAGGCGGGATCGGAACAGAGAACCGGGAAAAGTGCTAACAGGTACATTCCTGCTGGGGTTGTTTGTGTTCATTCCCATTGTTTTTGTTGAAAACCTTTTTTCGTCATTTGGTGTGCTCAATCATGCAAATCCACTTGTTTACAATCTTTATGCCATGTTCGCCAATGTAGCCATACCCGAGGAATCTTTTAAGCTTCTTGTTATTGTTCTTTACAGTTCTCGTTCTAAAGCTTTTGATGAACCCATGGATGGTATTGTGTATGGTGCTACTGCAGCCCTTGGTTTCGCAACCATTGAGAACATTTTTTATGTGGCAGGTGGCGGGCTTGGTACTGCTGTGATCCGTGCGATACTTTCTGTTCCGAGCCATGCGTTCTGGGGGGCAATTCTGGGTTACTCCGTAGCTCAGGTTCGTTTTAAGGGCAAAGCGAAGATATCAGTTTTTGTCGGGCTGTTAATTGCCGCTTCCCTTCACAGCATCTTTAACTACCTTTTGCTTACAGTCGAGGGCAGCCAGGCTTACTTCGGGGCTCTCAGTGGATTCTTTATTCTTGTTCTGCTTCACATTCTGTTCATCGTTTTTGCTTTTGAGATCATCTGGATCTTGCGAACGGTGAAGCGTCTGCGATTGGAGCAGGACATGATTGCAGAAAAGGAAACCGGGTGAACAAATTTGTCCCACTGGTAACCAGAAATTTTCTTATTCTTCTGGCAGGTTATACATGGGTTTGTGTGGGAACAATGATGATATACAGGGCGTACTCCTGGCTTTCTGCCGCACCGGAAGTGAACTATCTGATCTACGCAGGCTGCGGATTTTCCATTGCCCTGCTCATTCATCATTTTGGGTTTCTCAAGATAGTGAACAAGAACCTGAAAAGGATCCATGATCTGGAGGAGAAAGCCCAAGTTACCTCCTTCCTTCACAAAAAGAGCTATCTGCTGATCCTGGTCATGATCGCTATGGGAATTCTTCTGCGAAGTTCAGGTCTGCCAAAGCATTATCTGGCAGTACTGTACATAGGGATTGGCTCAGCCCTGATAATGTCCAGTTTTAGATATTTCAGGGTCAGTATTACCGGCTCTAAGAATTCTCACCCTGCTGAACAGGGCTGAGTTCAGCTACAATCAATACTTAACCTGGGAACATGCCTGTTTTATGTAAATCCAGGATTGGATCGTGTAATTACTTAATTTAGGAGATGAAATGGGCTGAGGTAGATGATGGAGTACTGTATGTTTCTAATACTCACATGACATATGCAAGCATGTCCGATGAAAGCAACGGATATATCACTGTCATAGATCTCAATACTCTTGAAATTATCTTGCGAAGCAGGTCTCTGGATTCCGACAACAGAAATTCATTGCTGCTGGACGATGTGATAATAATGGGATACGGGTTTTCTAATGAAGAAGACTCCTTGTATGTTCTTGACCGGTACACAGGTGAGATTGTTCAATCTGTTCATGTTCCAACATCACCGGATTATTTATTTACCCATGGTAACAGTATGCATGTGAGATGTTACAGTTCAGACTGTCTCTTTTCGCTGAACTGCCTTATTGTTGAGGATGAAGTAACTGTGGAATAATTCATGGAGGTTTTATGAGACTCTTTGAGATTGTGTTACTGCTGATCAGTACTGTTGTTCTGGCAGGTTCTCCGCAGGCAGAGCTTCTTCTTGAGGAAGCAACAGACCTGGTAGCATTGGACTGCCCGAATACAGCAATTGAAAAACTGGATCTTGCTATTGAAATCGACCCGGAGTTTTCTGAAGCATTCTCATTCAGAGCAGCTCTACATGCGCAGCAGGGTGAACTGGACAAGGCATTCAGTGACTTTGATCGTGCCCTGGAACTTAGCCCATCAGACCCCGACATTCTCTACCGCAGAGCTCAGGTTTACTCGTTGCTTGGCAGATATGCTGAGGCAGTGGTTGAACTTACTGCCGTGATCGAAATAGTTCCTGATGCTATTGTATTCAATGCCAGAGGAAAGGCATACCAGGATCTGGAAGAGATTGAGCATGCTTTGTCCGACTTCAACAGAGCAATCGCACTTGATTCTCGGGTGGCAGAGTATTACCTCAATCGGGGTATAGCGATCTATGAAACAAGTCCCCTTGATTGCGTAATGAATTGCACAATGGCTATTGAACTTGCCCCAGAGTATTTCGATGCCTATTTCAATCGTGCTGTCAGCCACTTTAGTCTCCAGAACTACCAGCGTGCTGTGAATGATTTGAATATCGCCATCGGCCTCAGACCTGACATGGCTCAGGCCTACTACTACCGGGGAATGGCTCACGGATTTCTGAATAATTTCATTCAGGCCATCGACGATCTCTCTGTGGCAATTGAACTCGATCCAGACCAGTATTTCTATTACTTCGACAGAGGCTATGCATTTGAACTGACTCAACAGACCGAGCTTGCACTGAATGACTACAACATGGCGATCTCAATGAATCCGGATTACGCTTCTGCACATTTTTACAAGGGAATGATCTACAGAGAGTTAGAACAGTGGGAGCCGGCTGCAGCTGCTTTCAGAAAAGCTGCAGAAGCGGACCCTCTTGATGCAAGGTATCATTTTGTCTGTGGAGAGGCAGAAACTGAATTGGGGAATCTGCAGCAGGCTGAGATAGACTTCCAGAGGGCATACGAGCTCAGGCCCGATCTGAGACCCTAAACAGATGTGAGAAATAAGGATGAGGTGTTAACCGATGCGGTGACTGCTGTTGTTTCGCTGACTTCTTCTTTCTGAACTTCTCACTCTGCTCTCATAGTCTTCTTTGTTAAGTGAAAGCAGACAAACATCCGTTCTGCTTGTGTCTTTGCTGAATCCCAAAGAAATCAGCATCTGCTGTCATGGCGGGCTCGTCTGCCCACATGTTCATAATAAACTCAAGTTGAGAGATCTCTGGTTTGATGATTTTCAATATTCAGCCCCATCCGTTTTATCAACTGGAGGACTAACAAGAAACCTGCATCCCCCTCTGCAGTTTCCGGGCAGCGTGCAGGGTAAACAATCTTCTGACGGTCTCCATGCTCTGAATTCATTAATTTTCTCTGAGTTGTCTCTTACAATATCAGTGAAGGTGTTCTTCAGCAGATCACCAAGAATTTCTCTGTTCTGTTCACAGGTGCGAAGATTGCCGTTGGGGTCTATTGCCCACTTTGATTCACCGCACTGGCAGGTAGAGAAAACAATGCCAGGGAATTTCGTGCTGGACGCAAGACAGGGTTCAACCGGGATGCCTGTTTAAATGTATATACCTGCTGCTGCCGCAGCTCTGTCTGCATGTTTCAACGCAGTTAGAAGATCTTCGTTGCTCAGCTGCAGATCTTGTGAATGCTGTTTTCCTCGTCCGGTGGGTATGAACCGGTTAAGAGCAACTGCATCTGCGCCAAGAACTGCTGCCATCTTACATAGAATCCCTGTTTTTTCGTAATTATCTTTGTGAATGCAGATGGAAGCGGTAACAGTACATCCGGATTTTGCTGCTGCAGCAAGTGCAAGTCTGGTTTTCGTAGTAGGTTCAGTGAAGCCTATATCAAAGTGCTCAATGCCGCTTTGAATCAGATTGCAGACGGTTTTGTCTGTGAGCAGAGAACCGTTAGTAGCAAGAGCAGCTTTCATGCCTAACTTTCTACACATCCGGACAATTTCATGAAGATCACTTCTTAGAAGAGGTTCTCCTCCTGTAAGGGTCACTCCCGTGGCTTCTGGAGCCTCCGATATGTTGCGAAGTACTTTCTCTACTTCATCAAGAGTGAGTTCCGGTTTGCTCTGTTCGCCATTTTCCAGCCACACGTTGTAGCAGAACTCGCAGTTAAGATTGCATTTTTCTGTTATTTCAAAAGCAAACCACTTGGAATTCAGATGTTTGCCTCCATAAGATCGGTAAGAAGGATTCTAAGAACTGGCTTTGCCTTCTTAAACTCTTCATACCTTACCAGAAACTCCTGGTATTGCTGAACTGCTAATTGATAGTGCTCGATGTGTTCACTGGGATTCTCTCTTCTGAGAGTGTCCAGCGCAGCTTTGTAGGAAAGGTCAAGTCTTGCAATGATCATATCGGTATCAAGCCCGTCAACCGGATCATTATAGAAACCATAATCGGCTTGTACTTGAACATCATCCAGTATCTCAAGAACCGCCAGGGTTTCAGCCCGGTCCAGAAGAGAGTCTCTTGAAGCAACGAATTCACGCGGAGTTATTTCTCCGGCCTCAACCAGACTGGTTAGTGTTGTTATTCGTTCTTCGAAATTGAAAAGTTGACTTTCCCGAACAAGAAGACCCCATGGGGGGACCATTCGGGTAAGCATGGTCATGTTGACCCTGCTGGCGCGTAAAACCCGGGTATCAGTGATTCTCTGTATCATGGAAACAGCTGTTTCAGTTTCCGGAGAAGCAAAATCTGTTACCGTGAACAGAGAACGAACAAGAGAACTCAGTGAGTCTCCCTTTTCCGTAGCCATGGGGAATTCATAGTTTACCCCTGAAGGTTCCAGGCGATCTGTAATTTGCCAGATCTCTTTCAGGGTTGACCAGTTCTGTGATTGAATAACAGACTGAATCTCTGCTTCCGGAATATGAGTTCCACTGGCATTTACCCCGGGAACTGCAAGCAGGAATGAGCCTCCAATTGCAATCTGCTTATTCATCTGCTGCCCTTCTCTACTGCATGGTTTCAGGATCGATCAGATCCATAAGAAGGATCCTGAGAACTGGTTTTGCCTCAACAAATTCATCGTATCTTTCTAGGAATTGTTCGTGTTGTTCAACAACAACCTGAAAGAATTCAGCGTTCTCCGAGAGTTTAGCTTTGCTCAGAGTGTCCAGTGCTGCCCTGTAAGAAAGATCAAGCCGTTCCAGAATCAGGTCTGCGTTAACTATCTCCGGCTGCCGGGCATCATAGTCATAGTTCCGGTATGTTTGAACCTCCTGCAGTATCTCAAGCATAGCCCAGGTCTCCGCTTTTTCCATAAGGGTATCTCTTGCGGCGGCAAATTCCACTGCGGATATTTCTCCTGATTCCACAAGATCCGAGAGGGTTGTTATTCGCTGCTCAAAATTAAAGAGCAGGTTGTCCTGAACGATCTCAGTCCACGGGGGAGCCATTCTTGTGATCAAGGAGGGGTTCAGCGTGGTCAGGCGAACGATCCGCATGTAAGTGATCCTTTTGATCAGGTAAACCGCCTGGCGAAGCTCCGGGTTGTCAATTTCGTTTTCTAAAAAAAGAGAGTCGACGGCCGTTTGAAGCAAGTATCCTTTTCCCATTGTTAACGAAGATGAGTAACCGAACATGTCGGCCGGTGGCTTTACTCTGTCAGCTATACTCCAAAAGGTTTTTATTGTTTGCCAGTCTTCTGATTCAATAACCGACTGGACATCAGCAATGTCTGCGTTTACAGCTGGAGCTATAAGAAGAACGGAACCGGCCAGAGTAATACTTGAGCAGTTTCTCATACACTTTCACTTCCCCCCTGTGTGTTTGAATATACCTGAGGATACTACTGTTTGTTCCATTGCAAATTCTTACCTGATTGACAAATGGAAGTTTTGAATTATCATTGATGTTCTCGCACCCCGTTCAACAAGGAGGTTTTTAATGATCATGAGGCACTCAGAAATTTAAAAGGGCTTTCAGCTCTTACCGGTTTGCAAACAACCTTCTTTTTTTCAGGCACACGGTGCCGCGGATTCAATGTTTTGAACGGAGTTCTTAATTGACACATAATTTTTATGATGAAGATTCAAAGAGTAAAAGCCCGAAAGTAAGCTCAGCAAAGCTGCTTTTAAGGTTTCTGCCCTATCTTAGACCACACTGGAAAGCATTCAGTCTGGCGATCTTTCTTCTGTTCTTTGCAATAGCAGGGGAACTTGCAGGGCCTCTGGTGCTTCGTGCAGTGATAGATGATGCCATTCCCGCAGGAAGCGCATCAGATATTGTGAAGCTGTCCGGTCTTTTTGCTCTGATATTTCTTGTTACCATGGTAATTTCCTATGCACAGGTGATCGTGGCAACCCGTATCGGTCTTTCCATTGTTCGTTCTCTGAAGCGCAAGCTGTTCGATCATGTGATGACTCTTTCCATGGGTTTTTTTCATGCGAACCCATCCGGAAAGCTTATGGCCCGTGTTGAAAGCGATACCGAGAGGGTGCGGATGCTCTTCAGCGAAACCAGCATGGCTCTTCTTCGAAATGCAGCAATGGTGGTTGGTACTCTTTTGATCATGTTCAAAGCGAACAGCTACATAGCCCTGCGTGTACTTGCGGTAACCATTCCTGTTGGGCTGATCGCATTGTTTGTGCTGCGAAGAATGCGCGGCATGTGGATGGATGTTCGGAAGGCATACGCATCAATAGCAGCGGTTGCTTCAGAATATGTTCGGGCAGTACCTGTGCTTCAGGTATTCGGTTCCACAGGATATGCCCTGAAAAAAATGCACAAGCAGGGTAAAAACTATTTCAAGAAGGAAGTTAAAGCATTTTTGTGGGAATACACATTCTGGAGTTTTCTGGGTTCTCTTGAAATAGCTGCAATAGGAGTGATACTGGTTTCAGGCAGACCTGGTGTTATCAGCGGTGTTGTTACTGTGGGTACTGTTGTGATGTTTGTTGAATACACCAGAAGACTCTTCGGTCCCCTTGTGATGTTCTCTGAAACATTGAACCAGATACAGCGGGCACTGGCATCCGGTGAAAGACTTATGGAAATACTGGACACTTCCACCCAGACCCCTGATGGAAGTTTGAAAAATTCCGGTTTCCCGAATCCATGGAACAAGATCGAGTTCAAGGATGTGTGGTTTCGCTACTCGGAGGAAAGTGAATGGGCTTTAAAAGGAGTCAGCTTTACTCTCACAAGAGGAGAGACCGTTGCTCTGGTTGGTGACAGCGGTGGCGGAAAAAGTACCATCGTTTCACTGCTCATGAGATTTTATCACATTGAAAAGGGCAGAATCTCCATCGATGGTGTTAACATCTATGAATTTACACTTGATGCCTGGCGAAGTGGTCTTGGGCTGGTATTACAGGAGGTCAACCTGTTCAGCGGAACTCTTTCCGGCAACCTCACTGTTTTTGACCACTCCGTATCCAGAGAAAAACAGGAAAAGGCGTTGCAGATCATTGAAGCCCATGAGTTGCTTGAGCGGATCCCCGGTGGTCTGGACGGAAAGATAAGCGAGGGTGGAACCAATCTTTCCATGGGCCAGCGACAGTTGATAAACATTGCAAGAGCTATGCTTCGGCAACCGGAGATTCTTGTTCTTGATGAGGCCACGTCCAGTGTCGATCCCGGCACAGAGCAGAGAATTCAGAGGGCAACAGACCTTGCCATGCATGGTAGAACTGCTCTTGTGGTTGCCCACAGGCTTGCCACAATTGTTCATGCTTCGCAGATAATAGTTATTCGTAATGGACTTGTAGCAGAGCAGGGGACCCACAGCGAACTGCTTGTGAAGAACGGCATATATGCAAGACTTCACAACCTTCAGTTCGGAGGTGATCCAGTTGCTCAGTAAAGGCATGAAGAAATGGTCGAAGTATCTGAAATGGATCTTTAGCTACTGGAAACCTGTTCGAAAGTATATGGTGTTCCTGATCCTCTTTACCCTGCTTTCAAGCGTGGTTGCACTTGGTTTCCCTCTGGTGTTCAGATATCTGCTTGACCATGTACACACCATTCTGGGAACCCCGGATTCGGCAGGATTTAACAAGATAATATGGGTTCTTGCAGGGCTGGCAATTGCAAGGTTTGTGGCAGGGCTGTATCCCGGTGCAAGAGCAATAATCAACAGCACAATAGGAATTCTGGTTCGTGATGATGTTTTCGGAGCGATCATGCGGAAGGACTGGCGGTTTTTCAACAAGTTCCGCCCTGGAGATCTCACCACCCGCCTTACCGACGACATAACAGACTACCCCAGAATTGCCTGGTTCAGCTGCAGTGCTTTTTTCAGGGCTCTTGAATCAACATCCAGGCTGGTGTTCTGTATGGCTGTGATGTTCTTCATGAGCTGGAAGCTGACCCTTATAGCTATGGCACCGCTGCCGGTTATGCTGTTCATCTTCTATACTGTAGAACACAAGCTTGGAAAGAAAGTAACTGCCAGTAGAAAAGCCACCAGTCACACCAACGACTTGCTTGACAGCACCTTTGACGGCATAGCTATTGTCAAAGCATATCGTGCGGAAAAACCTCTTGCTGCAAGGCTTCATCGTCTTCTGGATGAGAGGTTCGACATTGATTTCTCGCTGATGAAGCTGGAGATGATCATACATGGGCTGTACAGCATCATAGGCCAGGTGGGCAAGGTTACCGTTATGCTTGTTGGTGGTCTTATGGTAATTGATGACAAGATAGGAATAGGTGATTTCTATGCTTTTTATGTCTATCTGGATATGCTTCTTGCTCCCATGATGGATATTCCAAACCTCTTTGTTGCTTCCCGTCAGGCTTTTGTATCAATTGACAGAGAGATGGAAGTTATGGACTTCCCCCAGCAGAAGAAACAGAATGAAGACGGGGAACCGGTGGAAAGGGTTAACGAGATCCAGGCAGTTAACGCTTCTTTCAGCTATGACAGTGGAGGCGGGCTCAGGGACTTGAACTTCCACTTCAAGGCACCATCGGTTATTGCCGTGGTTGGTGAAGTTGGATCCGGGAAGACAACCCTTCTGAAAATGCTTACAGGCTTGCTGCCTGCGGACAGCGGCAGAATTACAGTTAACGGTAAAGAGCTGGGAGAGCTAAACATTACGTCGGCTCTGGGTTATGTTCCACAGGACTCGGTGCTTCTTGGCGAATCTGTTGAAGAGAATGTCAGATTCGGCAGGGATCATGTATCTGACACTGATATCGAGAATGCTCTTAGGGTTGCCGGTATCGGAGCGGATGAACTGGGAGAGAACAAGATCCTTGGTCAGAGGGGTGTTGGTGCCAGTGGAGGCCAGCGGCAGAGAATCGCAATAGCCAGGGCTCTTGCAGGAAAACCATCACTGCTTCTTCTTGATGATTGCACAGCCGCTCTTGATGCGCAGAAGGAGGACGCTTTCTGGGAGAATCTCAGATCAGGGGGGTTCAGTCCTCTGACTCTGGTTGTTACCCACAGGGAAGCAACGGTAAGACAGAGTGAGATGGTTCTTTTTATAAGCAACGGAAAACTAATGGATACTGGAATTCACAACGACTTGCTGAAAAGCAATCCAGAGTATGCCCGGGTTATCCGGGGAATGAAATCGGAGGAGAGTAAGCATGGCTAGAGAACACGATATCAAAAAAGCACTGGATGAACTGAGAACAGATAATCCCTTCAATTCGTTTCTTCGAGAAACAGGGGAGAGGCTTCTTTTCACCTTTACAATTCTTAACGATCTTAGCGGTGGCGCAAGTCCGGAAAGAGTTAAGGAACTGAATGAGAAGTCACAGGCCCCTCTTCTTCCGGAAGCTTATGAGAAAAGCCTTGCAAATCCTGCAAAAGCAGTAGAGGTTTTTGGGGAAGAACTGGGAAGATTTGTTTCTTCTTTCAGTTACAGAGTTTCATTCCTTTTCCATGAAGCATTCAGGGGCAGCTCTCTTGCAATAGATAAGTGGGCTGATTACTGGCTTGAAGCAGGAATAGCA
>JAOZLN010000040.1:0-1575 GCA_029934845.1 Candidatus Sabulitectum sp. | reverse complement strand
TGCAGGTCAGGACGGTTTTTCTGCACTGATGAAAGAAAGATGGGCTGAGGTCAGACTCGATCTGAATGAAAAAATGTATCGCGAGACATACGACCCTTCAAGCAGTTTTTATACCGATATTGCTCTTGCTGCCACACCGGATGATCTTTCATATCTCTACAGATACGGGGTCAGAATAACAGAGAATAATACAAACACAGCTTCCTTCATCAACTCTCTTCCCACTAAGGATATCAAGCTTATTGTTGAGACCATGGTTGATGGTTACATCGAGGGATTCACCGAATCCGGTATGGATTACTCGATTAAGAATTCTCTGGGGCTGGCAATACCTGCAGGCTACGAGCGGATCGTACCTGGACTTATTGCAGGCTTTGAAAAATTTGGTCTCAAGATGTTTATAAGAATGGTTCAGGGAGCAAAACTCAACAGGCAGGCAGTTTACGACCACAGATTCGACTATGCTCTCAGTATCACAGAAGAAATGGTTGAAAAAAGAATTGCTGTGGTTAAAGAGGTTTTCAGCGGGATGACAGATGTGCTTGGCAATTATTCCGGATCGGCATACCTGGATGTCTTCGGAGAGTCTCCATTCAGCCCGGTTATGAAACCTGAAGCGTGCAAAGCGGATGACAGGGCTTCAGGTCTGTTCAACAAACAGATGCAGGGGCTGCGGATGACTGCCAACGAATACATGCCCGGTGATGAAACCAGTTTTGAGATCATCGCATTTCCATCCCCGGAGATTCAGGGCGACTTCCAGGAGATATTTAGGGATACTGTCAGGCTTAACACCCTTTCAAACAAAACATACAGACCGGTTCAGCAGGCCATTATTGATGCCATGGACGGAGCAGAGTACGCTCATGTTCTTGGTAGTGGCAGTAATGAAACCGATCTGAAGGTTTCCCTGTGCCCGATAAGCGACCCTGAGAAAGAGACGATCTTCGAGAACTGTCTTGCTTCTGTCAACATACCTCTCGGAGAAGTTTTTACATCTCCGGTTCTCAAGGGAACAACTGGATTACTGCATGTTGAAGAATCATTCTTAAGGGGCCTGAAGTACGACAACATCCGCCTTGAGTTCAAAGACGGCTATGTGTCTGAATGGTCCTGCAACAACTTTGATGATCCGGAACGGGGTAAGGACTACATTACCGAGAACCTCTTTTTCCCGCACAAAACCCTTCCGCTTGGTGAATTTGCCATTGGAACAAACACAGTTGTTTATGCCATGGCTTTAAAACACAAGATAATGGGTCTGCTTCCCATACTAATTCTGGAGAAGATGGGCCCTCACTTCGCCGTGGGTGATACATGCTACACATGGTCGGAAGATTCTCAGAAGCCCAGCCCTGTAACCGGTAAAACCATGATAGCCGTTGATAATGAGAAAACAATTCAGCGCAGGGAAGACCCTTCACTTGCTTACACCAACAAGCATACCGATGTGACTCTTCCCTACAGCTCACTGGACTCTATCAGCGTGATCCATCCAGGTGGCAGGGAAGTTTTCATCATTAAAGGCGGAAGATTGGTGCTTCCAGGTACAGAGATGCTGAACGATGCCATAGA
>JAOZLN010000269.1:705-3932 GCA_029934845.1 Candidatus Sabulitectum sp. | reverse complement strand
CTTCCCTCTGAAACTGTTTATACCACGGATGCAGTCACTGGTCAACACAATAAAGAACTAAGACCAGGATCTGCATCTTTGTAACCAGTTATTCCCAGTACCATTTTAGTGACCTCGGCTGTGCTGTTGATTAGCATCAATGGTGTCTTTTGACCCCCACCAGGCAAATTCATTGGTTCCATCATCTGTATTCCAGAAACCGGCGAATCCTGAAACATCAGCGGTGAAGGTAAAGGAAACTGAGCCGGTGCCGTACATGTCGACCCACCTGCATTCTACTGTATGCCCCTGAGCAAATGTAATGTCTCTTAACTGACCGGGGGTCATGGTTCCGTCCTCGTCCATGACATATTCTCCGTACAGAACTTCATTCTCGTAGTAGAATGTAGTAACAACCGGCATATCATATCCGCTGGAAAAAAGCGTTCCTGTGTATGTACCAACTATCTGCTGACGCCAGTGTGTTACTTCCGGTTCTTTCTCGCCTGTGCCGCCGGCAACAGCAAGCAGGAACAAAGACATTATAAAAAAAACAGATTCGAGTCTCACCTGTTGTTCATCCTCTTCTACTAGAATACACTGGTGACCACCGACACAAGATCCGTTGCAAGCAAAAGCACCAGCAAACTTGCAATAGCAAAAATAATCACCGAAACAGGAATACAGCCTTTCCCTTGTCTGGAGAGGTAGGCAAACTTCTCAGGTTCAAGCCGTTGCAATTCCGCTACAATAACATCCACTGCAGTTTTTGATTCCTTCAAACCCTTTCCAGAGTATTTCCTGTACAGCTTGACTGCATTTATGTAACTGTAACGGCCTTCCGCTGTCAATACCCTGGTAACCTGTTCTGTCTCTACGGAGGTGGGTTCTTTGAGCATTACCGTCTCTCCTTCATTAACTGCCTGCTAATTTTCTTTAAGAATCGCTCTTCTGGTTTCAAATAAAAGAACAGGCTGCAATCACTTCAAATCTGCAAGTTTTATAAGCTCAACAATTCTTATCATTGTGTTCACATTCCCCGCTGCGTCGCCTGGGTGATAATTTGACAGGTTAACCATTTTCAGACAGCGATAATGTCTGCCGGTAAGCTCGAAGAATTCAAAGGGTTCCATCGCGATAAGCAAGTTGCGCACCTGGTCTGAAAGAGCCTTTGACACCCACTCAGAGCTGGCATTGTCCACCAGGTACTTGTTATCAAAAGCAGTATCTCCGGTTTTCCTGTCACACACGACTCCGATGTTTCCCAGTGTTCGAGACACATGGTTTTCTTTCCTGATGCGAAGGCGGTGAGGTGGCTTGGAATTAACATCTATTCTAAGTTCCCCCGGAGTGACAAAGTCAAGCTTAACGAAGTACCCGGAGTAGTCAGTATATAGGTGCGGAGAGCTTCCGAGAGTACGCTCTTCCTTCTTAACCGACCCCCCAAGAAACAAAAGAACTTGAGTTAAAAATTCCTCAGTATTCATTTCCACTTCCTTAAGAAAAAAACATTTCAGTTTCTCAGTGAATTCCCGTTCTTTTAATTCATTACCCGCAACATCAACATGAGCAGCAGTACAGTGTTCGTCAAGAGCATGCCCGCAAAGAAAAACACAGGCAGAAGGTTCCACCTGTACATTCTTTTTTTATAAATTCGGGTTATGATACAGTCTGTTCGGGAATTGTGTTTTGAATGAATTTGGGAAAGAAGAGGGAATGAGAAGTACAATAACGGAAAAAGTCTCCAGGCTGAACTACAAAGCCCTCATATGGCATGGCGTTTTTCTTTCACTCGCATCTAATTTTATGGATGTTGATACCATAATTCCTTCAATGCTTCTGAATGCAGGTGGAAATGCAGTAATGCTGGGCATCCTTACCACGATAATGGTTGGCGGTTCCAGTCTAATGCAGATTGTTTTTGCAGGGTTTCTCTCTAACAGAAATCACAAGAAAAGCATGCTGCTTACCGGGATCAATCTCAGGGTTGTTACACTTCTGCTTCTGGCTCTTATTCTGTTTCTAACCACACCGGGTCCCAGTAACATGCTCATTCTTTCAATCTTTCTTTTGATCTCAGTGTTCTCTTTCAGCGGTTCTTTTGCAAACATTTCCTACATAGACATCGTGGGAAAGTGCATCATGGAAAAAGACCGCAAACGATTCTTTTCTGTAAAACAGACAATTGGAAGTGTTGGAATACTTATCTCTGCTGTTACTGTGCGCCAGTTACTGGGTGCCCTGTCATACCCGGAGAACTATGGGACACTGCTTCTTTCTGCAGGTTTTCTACTGCTGATCGCTTCTCTCGGGTTCTGGAAGATCAAAGAGATAGATATCAAACTTCCCAAAAGGAAATCTTTCAAAGAATTCCTGGCGCTGATCCCGGAACAGATCGCCAGAGATCCCAATCTGAAGTTCTACCTCTTAATAATCAATTTCCTTGGGCTGGCCCTAAGTTTTATTCCCTTTATGATCCTGTACGCTAAGAGCAACTTTGATCTGAGCTTCAGCATGATCGGAAATATTCTTCTTTTTAAAGTTGCCGGAATGCTGCTGACCAGCCTTGTTCTGTACAGAAGATCGCAAACTTTTGAGTACAGAAATCTTCTGTATTTCAGCTTTATCTGTGGAGCTTCACTTCCAGTTCTCAGCCTGATCTTTAGCAGCAATCAACTTGCTTATCAGTTAATATTCATTCTTGCAGGTGTTTTTGTGACAACATTCAGAATCGCAAAAAATGGAATACTGGTTGAGATATCCACAAACGAGAACAGAGCGTCCTATGCCGGGATCGCGGGTACCGGCAGTATCCTGCCAACGGTATTCCCGCTTGTATCAGGCATTCTGATATCTGTACTGGGCTACAGTATCACGTTTATTACACTTGCATTACTGGTTTGCGTCAGCCTGATCTTCATTGGAAAGCTCAGGTGCAAACCTGCAGAAGGAGAAAAGCATGGGTAGATTCTATCCTGATTCGAAAGTCGAGATCCAGGGGCTCTCTGCACGATTCTATGACAATCTTCTGAATGTTGCTTCACTGGGAGCATACAGCAGATTTATTAAGAAGGCAGTTCGTCTGATGAAAATTAAGCCGGAGGACACAATTCTTGATTTCGGTGCAGGAACTGGAAGGAATGCCCTTCTAATGCAGAAGTACATTTCTCCAGGTGGAAGAATTCTCGGGCTGGAGATCTCGGAGGAGATGATAGCACAGTTCAGAAGAAAAACTGAAGAATTTGATA
>JAOZLN010000269.1:0-695 GCA_029934845.1 Candidatus Sabulitectum sp. | reverse complement strand
ATGTAATGGATCAGAGAATAGATCTGCCATTCTCTTTGAAAGAAAAATACAATAAAGTATTTATCTCTTTTGTGTTCCACGGCTTCCCTTTTGAAATTCAAAGAAACATTCTGGAAAATGCATTTCAGGCTCTGAAGGAAGGCGGCGAATTCATCATGCTTGATTTCAATGAATTTGTTACCGACGAGACGCCTCTGTACTTTCGAATTCCTTTCAAGATAGTGGAATGCAGATACGCATTTGAATATGTGGAAAGAGACTGGAAGAAGATAATGTCGGAATTCGGCTTTAAAGAGTTCGATCAGCAGCTGTTCTTCAACGATCATCTTCGTCTGCTCAGAGCAAAGAGGTAGTTCTTGAAAATATCAATCGTCTATGACAACACCACAAGCAGAGCAGACCTTACTGCAGACTGGGGCTGGTCCTGCTTTATTGAAACAGAGAAGCGCAACATCCTTTTTGACACAGGCGGTAACGGAAAAATTCTTCTTGATAATATGAAGAAGATGAACATTGACCCGTTATCGGTTGATGACCTGGTGATCTCTCATCCTGACTTTGATCACATTGGAGGGCTCTCTGCCTTCCTGAATTCCAATCCGGAAGCCGAGGTGCATGTTCCTTTCTCTTTCCGTGGAATAAGGTATCCCAATAAGGTTCACTATCACAGAGAGCCTGCAGAGATCCACAAGGGT
>JAOZLN010000268.1 GCA_029934845.1 Candidatus Sabulitectum sp. | reverse complement strand
TGAAGAATTCCTACTCTGCAGGGCGGTATCTTCAAGCCATTGACTTATATACCTGCCTCTCTTATTCTAACTTGAGATAGTCTGGTGGTGATTATGCGCAACTGGATAAACTTGCTGTGCGTTAATTCACTTCTTCTAACACTCTTCTGCTGCATTCATCTTCAGCTACTTTGGACAAGGGAGGATTCTGATGAGAAAGTATTTATACACAGTATTTGTATTTTTCGCTGCTTCATTCGCTGCAACGGCAACTCAGACAGACTGGTCTGGCGGCAGTGGGGTTCCGGGCCCAGTGACAGACTGGGGCAACAGTTATGATATTGGCGATCAGATCAATGATAGTGGAAGCTCATTGGGTTTGTTAACATATCCTCTTGCCACCACGTTGGAGCATACAGTGGGTGGTAACTTTGACGGTGCATATTCTGTCTATGCCACTGACGTAGATGGAGACGGAGACACCGATGTGCTGGGGGCTGCTTACTATGACAATGACATTACCTGGTGGGAAAACACCGACGGCACCGGCACCGTGTGGACTGAGCATACTGTAGACGATAACTTTATCGGCGCATCTTCAGTGTATGCCACTGATGTGAACGGAGACGGAGACACAGATGTGCTGGGGGCTGCTTACAATGACGATGACATCACCTGGTGGGAGAACACCGATGGTACCGGTACTGTGTGGGCGGAGCATTCTGTAGACGAAAACTTTGACGGTGCATTGTCAGTCTACGCTACTGATGTGGACGGAGACGGAGACAACGATGTGTTGGGAGCTGCTAATTATGGCAATAACATCACCTGGTGGGAAAACACCGATGGCATCGGCACCGTGTGGACGAAGCATACGGTGAGCACTAACTTTGACGGCGCAATATCAGTCTACGCTACCGATGTAGACGGAGACGGAGACACCGATGTGCTGGGAGCTGCTCACAATACTAATGACATTACCTGGTGTGAGAACACCAATGGCACAGGTACCGTGTGGACGGAGCATACGGTAGACGATAACTTTAGCGGTGTACGTTCAGTCTACGCTGCTGATGTGGACGGAGACGGCAACACCGATGTACTGGGGGCTGCTAACAATGGCGATGAGATCACCTGGTGGGATGTGATGGGCTATTCTCCTGTAGGAACTCTTGAATCATCTGTTCTTGATGCAGGTACAGTTGAGTACTGGGATACTTTTGCTTTCAACGGTGATGAACCTGCTGGAACATCACTGGGATTTCAGTTCAGGAGCTCACAGGAATTTTCCAGTATGGGTGCATGGTCTGATACTGTTTTTTCTTCAGGTACCAGTCTCTCCGGTATTCTTGCAGATTCCACAGACTTTTTACAGTACAGGATGATACTGCAGACCACAGATCCACAGAATACACCATTACTTAATGATGTTTCGTTTGTTTACACCACATATCTGGGCATTGCTGATAATAATGCTTCATCCTGGAGTCTTGCACCTGGTGCAAACCCTTCTTTCGGTACCTGTGCTGTTCAGGTATCTGTACCGCAGCCTGGAATGGTTGACCTTGTACTGCATGACATGACAGGTCGAGTTGTTTCACAGTATTCACAAGAATTATCTTGTGGTGTACATTCTCTCTCTTTCAACAATCTTGTCGAGGGAATTTACTTCTGCACAATGCACGCTGGAGATTTTAGTGCAACAGAGCAGGTGGTTGTTCTGAAGTAGTTATTTTACTGCATTGATATTTGAGAGCCCCTCCTGATCTGCAATTGGGGGGCTTTCGTTTTCTTAAGAAATCAGATTCTATTATCTACAGGGGAGAAGAACCTGTGGTCGTCGTGGTTCTCATGAAGGACCTTATAAAGGGTTTGTAGCACGTATACTTCATGAAACCCTTATCTGTGCCACTTTGCGAATCCATTCCAGAAACGGGTTTCAAATAGAAATCAGGTGGTATACCATTTGGGATTCAGCTTCTCCTGAAGGCTCTAAGGTGTAGAAAAATAGGAAGTTACGGCTCTCAGTTATAACAGGGGCAGTTCCAATCCATGTAAGTTATCGAGATTCTTCAATAAGTACTACATTTAATCTGACTTTGATATCTCTCAAGAAATACTATCGAGATAGACATTGCATTTCCTATTACATAGAGTATAACAGATAATAAAATAGAAACCGTTATTGATTCTATTGCAATTATCATTGCAAATACTGTTATATATTACGAGACTAATTACCGTCATAACACTATGCTACTAAGTTATATAATGAAGAATATGTTTGCATCTTGTTCAGGGATACGCTATGTTCAGCAAAGATGAACAGGCGGTATTATTGAACAAAGGATGGATTGGCCATGGAAGGTATTCAGCGGGAACGGGAAAAGGAAACTCTGAAGGCAGCTCTTCTGAAGCTACGCGAGGAGGTACCCATAGGGGACTATACAGTTAAATGGGAAGTGCCCACAGGTAAGGGTACTGTATTTGATGCTGTGGTGAACTTCCAGAAAATTCTTCATGAGTACGCGGTAGAAATCAAAATGAACCTTAACCCAAAAATGCTGGACGCCATTGAATTCTATTTGAGAGAGGTAGGTAGAAAGGTAATTCTCATAACTGGTGCCATTACAGAGAAAACCGCGACGGAGCTCAGACAGAGGAATATTCAGTATATCGATACTCTAGGAAATATGTACCTCACCCAGGAAGATCCCTTTGTTATTCTCCACAAAACTGGCAGAAAACCACAGGGAACTACAAAAGAGAAACCGGCGAATGTATTCGTAGGCACGAGGCTCAAGGTGATATTTACTCTGCTTACAACCGAAGATGCGGTTAACCTTGGCTACAGGGAAGTTGCCAATCTGGCAGGGGTAGCACTTGGTACCGTAGGGTGGACATTCAGAGATCTGAAACTGCTCGGATACATCAGAGTGTACAAGCACAAGCGGAAAATCATGAACCGTGACAAACTGGTAAACAGGTGGCTGGAGGCATACCCCACCGAGATCCGGCCAAAGCTCAATCCCAAACGCTTTACAGCTCCTGATAGAAATTGGTGGATTCAAGAAGATCTCAACAGGTATGGAGTACTACTTGGTGGAGAAACAGCAGCAGCAGTGCTTACAAAGCACCTTCACCCAGAGTATGGAGTGCTTTACACCCAGGGGGATATTCAGGAACTAGCAAAGGCACTGAAGTTAAGAGCAGACCCTCAGGGGAACCTCACTCTTATGGATAGATTCTGGAAGGGAGAAGCCCTTCAAATAAACAGAACTCCCATTGCTCCTCCCATCCTTATCTGTGCTGAACTTCTTGCAGAGGGTGGGGAGAGGAATATGGAAGCTGTGAAGATGATCCGGGAGAACTTTAATGTATAGAGTAACCGTTGATGACGATAAAAAGACTGTTCTTTCTGCTATTGATACCGTTGCCGCGGAATTTGCAATATCCTGGTTTCTCTGCGGAGCATATTCCAGAGTACTTCTATGTGAAGAAGTTTTCAAAACTCCAATCGGACGAGCAACATACGATCTTGATATCGCAATCTGTGTACAATCTCTTGATGAGTATACCTGTTTCTCTGAAGCTCTATGCGAAAAGCATATGTTTAGGCCAGATAGCAAGAAAGAGCAGAGACTCATTCACGTCAGGAGCGGCGTACCAGTTGACATTATTCCCTTTGGGAAATTTTCAGAACCAGATGAATTGTACACCTGGGGTTCAGATGATGCTTTTGAGATGAATGTACGGGGCTTTAATGAGGCATCTCTCTCTGCAATCACCTTCCTTATAAATAGCGAACTTGAAATAAAAATAGCTGGTTATGCAGAACAGTTCGTGCTCAAATTATTTGCATGGAAAGACAGGCGTCAGGTTAGGGGTATTGATGATGCTCGAGATCTGGCATACTTTCTTATCCACGCCTTGAAGTCAGTTTCAGAAAAGGATCT
>JAOZLN010000267.1:1440-3964 GCA_029934845.1 Candidatus Sabulitectum sp. | reverse complement strand
GAAGAGAACAGATATCCAATGGACGGAGAAACCGGGTTCAGAAGAATTCTTGCCGCCAAGTATCAGTTTGCCCACGGTGGGATCGCCGAGGCATTTCCATTTTTCCATCGACCGGATGACGCTGAATCTGCCGAGATCATACTTGATCATTATCATCGTGACGGAGCTTCTTTAAGAACCATGTTCCTGAAGATGCCTGTTCCTTACGGACGGATCAGTTCCGGCTATACCAGCGCCAGAATGCATCCGGTTCTGGGATACACACGGGCTCACCGTGGTATTGATTACGCTTCTCCGCTGGGAACCGAGATCTATGCTGTTGGTGACGGAACCATTACAGTAAGAGGCTGGTGCGGGGGCTATGGTAACATGGTTCGGGTAAGGCATGCAAACGGCTATGAAACAGGATATGGACACATGAATGGGTTTGCCACCGGGCAAAGTGTAGGAAGCTACGTAAGACAGGGTGAGATAATCGGTTATGTTGGTTCTACAGGTTTATCAACCGGACCGCATGTGCACTTCGAAATGAAAAGAAATGGCTCTTATGTTAATCCGGCCACGGAGATAATGCCGCCTGCTGATCCACTTGACGGTTCGGAACTCGAGAGGTTTCTTTCGGAGATGGCTGTTATCGAGGCGCAGTGGTCAATGCTTGCTGGTACGGAGCTGCCAATTCCGGAAGTTGCAATTATACAAGAGCCTGGCTCGGAAACTGAGGCTGCCGCCGAGGAGCCCTTAGAGTGACATCCAGTATAACTGAAGAGTTCTTCTGGGATTCCGTTTTTTCCGGAATGCTGGATAGCCTTTCGGAAAACAGACGCACCACCATGGGTGGCCTGGGTGGAGCATCTCTTTCTCTTGCTGTTGTTTCAGCCCACAGACTTGCTGGCCCGACCATTGTGGTTGCGCCAACAGTTACAACAGCAGAGTCTATCAGAGATGACATAAGAACTTTCACCAGGCGGGATGTGCTCTATTTCCCGGCCTATGAGACACTGCCATTTCAAGGTGAGGCTGCGCACCAGAGCGTTATTGCAGACCGGATAGAGTGTCTTGCCGGGCTCCACTCCGCCAGGCCTGATACACTGGTCGTTGTTCCTGCCAGGGCTCTTGTGAAAAGACTTCCACCCACTGATTCATTCAAGTTATTGTTTGTGTACAAAGGAATGCGCCTCGACCCGGATCAGCTTGAGATATGGCTTTTGTCTGCAGGGTATATCAAAGAGTCCTCTGTATTCGAGCAGGGCAGATGGTCAAGAAGAGGCGGAATCATTGATATCGGCACCTACGGTACCGAGAATCCGTACAGAATAGAATTCTTTGGTGATGAGGTCGAATCCGTCCGTCTTTTTGATCAACACTCACAGCGAACTATTAACAGGGTTGGTTCTGCAAGAATTCTCCCGGCAAGAGAAGTAGTTCTGAGCCCGGAAGAATGGAATTCTGCAGCAGACAGAGTACCTGATCTGCATCCCCTTGAAGAATTTATGTACGGAGCCAGTGATTTTCCAGGGATTGAGCATCACCTTCCACTTTTCTTCAACAGTTTTTCAACCATCTTTGATTATCTGGCAGACATTGGAACACTGATTTTGATCGAGCCTCACAGGTTGAACTCTGTTATACAGGAAACGCTCGAAGCCAGAAGATCAGCCTTCCCAACGGACCTGCCCTTTTCCTTCTCAGCGGCTTTCGCTTCCTGGGAAGAAATAGAGAAGAGCATGGCAGGTTGCAAGCGTGTTCTTGAACACACACTTGTTCCTTCGGGAAGTGTTGATGTTTACCTGCCCACCGAGCCGCAAACGGGTTTCATGGGCCACTACAACGAAATGTTCAGGCAGTTCCGTCTGTGGCGTGACAGTGGTTTCAGGATTGCGGTAGCATGCGATACAGTTGCTGAAATGAACTCTTTTAGAGACCTTCTTCCTGAAGACCTCACAGGGTCTGTAGAGCTTGAAGTCAGTTCTATTTCCGACGGTTTTGTGCTAAGAAGTGACGATGGTGCAGGGATTGCTTTTCTGTGTGAGAGGCGACTTTTAAGTACCAGAAGGCGGCCTGAAAGAGTAAGAAAATTCCGCGGTGGCGAAACTCTTGCTTCATGGGAAGAACTTCAACCGGGGAATTACATAGTTCACGAGTCTTACGGTATAGGCCAATTTCTGGGGTTGAAAAGACTTTCAGTTGCTGATGGTGATGTTGACTGTCTTGAAGTTATCTATCGTGATGGAGATAAGCTTCTTGTTCCCCTGGAGCAGATCGGACAGGTTCAGAAATACCTGACTCCCGGGGGCGGAAATCCTCAATTGGACAAAATTGGGGGAACCTCGTGGACAAAAAGACTCTCCAGGGTAAAAAACAGGGCACAGGAGATAGCAGGAAGACTGGCCATTCTGTATGCTGAAAGAGCTGTAAGGCACAGGGCGCCATTAACTCCCCCTGGAAAATTATCAAAGGCAATGGAGGACAGTTTCCCGTATGAGGAAACTCCGGACCAGGCCACTGCTATAAAGGCGGTTATGGC
>JAOZLN010000267.1:0-1430 GCA_029934845.1 Candidatus Sabulitectum sp. | reverse complement strand
AAGGCTTATCTGCGGAGATGTGGGCTACGGAAAAACTGAAGTAGCTCTTCGTGCAGCTTTCCGGGCTGCTGAAACCGGTGTTCAGGTTGCCATACTGGCCCCTACAACCGTTCTTGCAGAGCAGCACTACAACACATTCCGTGACCGACTTGCAGAGTTTCCCCTGCGGGTGGAAGTGTTAAGCAGATTCCAGAGCAGAGGTGAACAGAAGAAAACGCTGGTGGATCTGGCACAGGGAGATGTTTCCATAGTAGTGGGTACCCACCGATTGCTGCAGAAAGATGTGAGGTTCAACAATCTTGGTCTTCTTGTTGTTGATGAGGAGCAGAGGTTCGGCGTAAAACAGAAAGAGTATCTGCGTGAAATGAAAACAACAGTAGATACCTTGACCATGACGGCTACTCCCATTCCGAGAACCCTTCATATGGCACTTTCAGGTTTTCGTGAGATATCCATCATTTCAACCCCGCCCAGGGACAGATATCCAATTCAAACGGAGATAACTACTTTTAACGAAGAGATCATCGCAAGAGCCGTTGCAAGAGAGCTGGAGAGAGATGGCCAGATCTTTTTTGTTCATAATCGTATAAGCACCATCGAGAAGGTAAAATCCAGGCTGGAAAGTTTTCTGGACATCGATATTGTTATAGGCCATGGCCAGATGAATCCAAGGCGGCTTGAAGATGTAATGCATTCATTCATGTCCGGCAGGTATCAGATGCTGCTTTCCACAAGTATTATCGAATCAGGTATAGATCTTCCCAGGGTTAACACAATGTTCATAGACAATGCACAGAATTTCGGACTGGCAGAGCTCTATCAGCTTCGTGGCCGGGTGGGAAGAAGCCATCACAGGGCCTATTGCTACTTGATCACTCCTGCAGGGTTAAGCAAACTTAAGCCTGAAGGAAGGAACCGGCTTGAGGCTATTCAGCGCTATACCCGGCTTGGAAGCGGGTGGCACATAGCAATGCGGGATCTGGAGCTGAGAGGTGCTGGAGAATTTCTAGGTGCCGGTCAGAGTGGACAGGTTGAATCTGTGGGCTATTCAATGTTTGAAGAACTTCTTTCCAGAGAGGTAAGAATGCTTAAGGGCGAGGGAGGCACTGACTCCAGATCTCAGACCCGGATCGAGCTTCCGGGGAAAGCCTTTATTCCAGAGGAGTACATGCCTGATACTGCAGAAAGGGTTCATCTTTATCGATGGGTCTGGCGATCAAAAACAGAAGACGGTGTTGAACAGTGGCTTGATTATGTGAAAGACAGATTCGGTTCTGTTCCAGGGCCGGTCAGGGGCGTTGCTCACAGGGCAAGAGTCAACTGTCTGGCCATGAAAGCAAACATAGAAGATGTACTGGTGACATCATCAATGGCCAGACTTGTATTTCTTCCAGGTACAGCTCCCCGTGTACAGAAGGTTAAGGGTATGG
>JAOZLN010000266.1 GCA_029934845.1 Candidatus Sabulitectum sp. | reverse complement strand
ATACCTGCAGGTATTCTTCAGCCTGAGGAAATCTGTCCAGGAATTCTCCACAGTACACTGACGGACAGAGTATTACTGGAAGTTCAACTCCCTCCAGTGCCTGCACAGCAAAATTCAGCTGTCTCTCTGCCAGTTTTCCAGCAGATTCATCAGGCACATCATCAAAAAGAATGGAAATACCTGCAGCACCTGAATCCACAGCCTTGAGGAGTTTATCTCTTGCCATACCCCATTCACTATCCTTGAATTTCCATGGGCTTAAAGAGAAGAAAAATGAGGTTTTCCCGCCCATGCAGCCCTCCAGAGACAACCATTCTTTTTCAGGGTACCCTTCACGCCACAGAAGCCTGTGCCAGGGATCATCTTTCGGAGCATAGAAATACGCGGCATTCTCCAGTGGAGAAAGCTCATCAAGAAGTAATTTTCTCTGTTTAGCGGTAAATGGTTTCCCGTAATAACCTTCCACTATTCCGTGGTACACTTGCCCCCCCTGACTGTTATGTTACCCCCACTGTCTTAAGTGGTTTTCCATTGTACAAGAATACAAAAAAAACAGGAGTGTTCAAATGGCAAAGCGCATCGTAGAGTGTGTACCCAATATATCAGATGGCAGGAATCAGGAAGTTATCGACGCTGTGGTAAAAGCAGCGTCTTCTGTAAGTGGAGCATCCGTTCTGGATGTTGACCCGGGTGCGGCAACCAACAGAACAGTAATTACCATAGCAGGAGAGCCTGAAGCAGTGCTGCAGGCTGCATTCAATGTTATCGAAAGTGCCGGTAAACTGATCGACATGAGGAAACAGCACGGCTCTCACCCCCGTCATGGAGCCACCGATGTCTGCCCCTTTGTTCCAGTCAGTGGAATAACCATGGAAGAATGTGCGGAATTGGCAAGAAAGCTCGGGAAAAAAGTTGGAGAAGAGCTGGCAATACCTGTCTACCTCTACGAGTATGCAGCATCAAAACCGGAATGGGTAAAGCTGCCGAATATCCGAGAGGGCGAGTACGAAGCCCTGCAGAACAAACTTGGCAAACCGGAATGGAAGCCTGATTTCGGCCCTAATGAATGGAATGACAAAACGGCCAGAACAGGAGTCTGCACCATTGGAGCCAGAAATTTCCTGATAGCTTACAATGTAAATCTTAACACATCAGACACATCCATGGCAAAAGAAATTGCCCTGAACATAAGAGACACCGGAAGAACACAGAGAACAAATCAGTGGAAATTTGCAAGAGATGAAAATGGCAAAAAGATCACCCGGGAAGGCCGTCTGAAGAACTGCAAGGCTTTCGGCTGGTTCATTGAAGAATACAACACCGCACAGGTAACAATGAATCTCACAGACATCTCAGTCACTCCTCTTCACATCGGGTTTGATGTGACTAAAGAAGAGGCGGAAAAACTGGGACTTATGGTAACGGGAAGTGAAGTTGTGGGGCTTGTCCCCCTGAGTTCCATGGTAGACGCTGGAAAGTACTATCTGGAAAAGCAGAACCGTGCACTGCTTAACATTGGTAAGCAGGCAAAGTCTGTTGGGGCACCTGAACGCGAACTGATTGAGATTGCCATAAGATCCATGGGCCTCAGTGATGTTGCAGAATTCGACCCGGACAAAAAGATCGTGGAATACATAATAGCCGACAAGTCGGTGAATCTGTCCGGAATGACATGCAGAGCATTCTGCGACGAACTCTCAATCGACAGCCCTGCTCCCGGTGGCGGAAGCGCAGCTGCGCTAATGGGTGCTGTTGGTGCCGGTCTGGACAGCATGGTTGCCAACCTCACCGTAAAAAACAGAAAATTCAGGTCAAGCTGGGAAGAAATGCTGGAGCTTGCACCAGAGGCACAGAACATCAAGGAGTTCCTGGTAAATGCCATCGATGAAGACACCAGAGCCTTCAACATCTGGATGGATACCATCAGAGCCAAGGGTGATGTGCAAGAGGCTGTAAAGGGCGCAATTGAAGTGCCCCTAAGCGTTCTTGCCAGGTCACCGAAGATTGCTGAAATGGCTCTTGCGCTTGTTGAACGGGGAATGCAGTCGAGCCTTTCTGACGCAGGAGTTGCTGCTGCTGCTGCAAAAGCCTGCGCCACCGGCGCATATTACAATGTTCTCATCAACCTTCCTGAAATAGAAGACCAGAGCTACAAAAATAGAATAACCGGGGAAGCTGATTCTCTACTTGCTGAGACCGACAGACTTGCAGCCCTTGTTCAAGAGAAGGTAATAGCAAAACTGAAAAACGAAGGCTGAGATAAAAATGACAAGAACAAATTTCATTCCCCAAGCTCTTCCTGCAGAAACGGAAAAGGAACTTCAGAACCTCTGTCATCAAGCCAGGGGAAACATTCTGAAGATGACCAGTCTTGCCTCCAGTGGTCACCCGGGCGGTTCAATGAGCAGTCTGGAGATATTCGCTCTGCTCTGGAGTCAGGCGAATGTTGATCCAGCAAAACCATCAATGAAAAATCGTGACAGAATACTTGTCAGTCACGGTCACACCTCTCCTGCAGTTTACAGCGTTCTTGGAGCACTGAACTTTTTCGATCTCCATGAAGCTCTAGTTTCGTTCAGACTTGCAGGCAGCGACTTTGAAGGCCACATAGAAAGACATCTTCCCGGCATTGAACTCACAAGCGGAAACCTGGGTCAGGGTCTCAGTGCTGCAATTGGCATGGGAATTGCCGACAGAAGCAACCAGGTAAAGAACCATGTCTGGGTGGTTGCCGGTGACGGAGAGAACCAGAAGGGCCAGATATCTGAAGCCAGAAGATTTGCCAGCAAGTACATGATGAATAATCTCACATACATCATCGACCTTAACCACCTGCAGATCTCTGGTGACACAGCCGATGTGATGCCTGTGAACCTTAGAGCCGAGTTCGAAGCATCAGGATGGAATGTTGTGGATGTTGACGGCCACAACCTCAGCGATCTTTACAAAGCACTGCGCCCGGAGGAACAGAAAAAGCCCAGGCTCGTTCTTGCCAGAACAGTTATGGGCAAAGGTGTTTCTTTCATGGAGAACAAAGCAGGCTTTCACGGCAGAGCTTTGAAGAGTGATGAGCTGGAAAAAGCTCTCAAAGAACTCAACATAGAAAACAACATGGATAAACTCGCCGCCGAAAGAAAAAACTTCCTTAAGAACAGAACAACAAGCTGCCGGGAAGAGCCAGCATATCATGTGATGAAGAATGCAGGTAATTCCATTACCTATGGCACAGACCACAAAGGCGACAACAGAAGCGCCTGGGGCAAAGCTCTTGTAAGCCTGGCGGACGCGAACCCGGAAAGCATTCCTCTGGTATTCGACTGTGATCTAGCAGGAAGCGTAAAAACAGCTGAATTCGCAAAAAAATACCCGGGGCATTTCTTTCAGACCGGAATAATGGAACACCATACGGCAACCATGGCAGGCTGCTCTACCCTTGCAGACAAGGTATCATTCTGGAGTGACTTCGGGGTATTTGCAGCTGATGAAACATTCAACCAGCACCGACTGAACGACATCAACCACACCAACCTGAAAGTGGTAGCAACACACTGCGGGCTTGACGTGGGGCCCGACGGAAAAACCCACCACTGCATCAAGTATGTAGGGCTTATGCGCGCCCTTCCCAACTACAGAACAATTGTTCCAGCTGACCCCAGTCAAACAGACAGAGCAGTTCGCCATGCGGCAACCAGCCCAGGCAACTATTTCATAGCCATGGGCCGATCAAAGCTGCCGGTAATAACAAAGAAAAACGGGAATACATTCTTCGATGAAAACTACGAATTCAAGTACGGCATAGCCGATCAGTTCAGAACCGGCACTGAAGTAGCCATTCTGGCAATGGGACCAACCTGTGAAAAAGCCATTCTCTCGGCACAGATCCTTGAGGTTGGTGGAATATCCACCGCAGTGTGGGGAGTAAGCTGCCCAACTGAAATATCAAAGGAATTCATAAACAGCCTGCTG
>JAOZLN010000265.1 GCA_029934845.1 Candidatus Sabulitectum sp. | reverse complement strand
GTTATCTATATCAGGGCGTTCTTCCCGGTCTACCTTGATGCATATGAAAGTCTCGTTAAGCAGTGCCGCAACTTCAGAATCCTCAAAACTTTCATCTTCCATAACATGGCACCAGTGACACGAAGAGTAACCTATGGAAAGAAAAATGGGTTTGTCCTGAGCTTCAGCAGCAGCGAAAGCTGCCTCTCCCCAGGCATACCAGTTTACCGGGTTGTCTGCATGTGCCAGAAGGTAAGCGCTTGTTTCCCCGGAAAGCCTGTTCATTCCAACTGCCTCCTCCGCATTTTCACCTGCATCACATCCCGCGGCCATTAAGATTATAGGCAATAGAAGAAGTAAAGTCTTCCTGTATTTCATACCAGATCACTCTCCTTTTGATCTAAAGATACACCATGGGACGATTCTGGTTCCCGGAAAATGCAGTGATATGTAGACACAGCACCCGAGGTACCTGTATGTTACAGAGCCAACAGGCAACTTTTTAAACCGGCAAAGGCGGTGAAGCATGAACATTCTTTCTTGAAACAACGGCATTAAAGCAGTTTTTCAGAAAGGATTCTCATGTACCATACATTCCTGCGATTCAAAGATGTTTCTTTTACATACCCCGGCTCCATAGATCATGCAGTAACTGATGTTTCTTTAAACCTCGATTCAGGCTGGACAGCTTTTGCAGGAGCTAACGGCTCCGGCAAGACCACTGTTCTAAAACTCTCTGCTGGTATTCTTGCACCTGATACCGGCTCTATTGTTTCATCGGGAAAAGCTGTGTACTGCGCCCAAAGAACTGATGAACTGCCTGAAAGATCAGATGCTTTCTCCTATGACTGGTCCAGGGAAACCATAAGACTTCGGGATGTTCTTCAACTTGGTGATGACTGGGCTTCAAGATGGACAACCCTTTCACACGGGGAAAGAAAGAGATTTCAAATTGCAGTTGCATTGTGGTCCCGCCCTGCAGTTCTGGCACTGGATGAACCATTCAACCATCTTGATGTTCATGGAAGAAGCCTTCTCTTGAAGTCTATGAAAGAGTACAGCGGATGCGGTCTTCTGGTCAGCCACGACAGGCATGCCATGGATGAACTCTGCACCTCGTCTGCTCTCTTATTCCCTGGAGAAGTTCATTTTTACAGAACAGGCTATTCCTCTGCCATAAGAACCCACATCCAAAAGCGGGATCTTCTTGTGAAGCAGCGAAGGGAAGCGGAGGAGAAATATATCCGTCTTAAACGGGATGCCAGAAAGAAAATGATCAATGCCAGAACGATCCAGGCTCGCATAGCAGGCCACAACTTCTCCTTCAAAGACATATGCAGGTACAACCTTGATGGTGAATCTCAATACCACAGCATTGTACAGAAAGCAGGTCAGATAAGCAGAACCGCCACTGCACGGGCTGCGAAAGCAAGGCTTCATATGGAATCGATCACATACAGAAAGATTCACAGAACCGGTATCGAACTCAAAGGCAAGGGTACGCACAGGAACTGTCTTCTTGACCTTCCATCTGGATATATCAGAGTGGGAGAAAGAACCGTCACACACCAGGATCTGATCATCGAGCCTATGGCGAGAATTGCTCTTACAGGAAGAAATGGATCAGGGAAAACAACCCTGCTCAACCATATCAGATCAAAACTTAACTGCCCGGAGGAAAAGCTTATCTGGATTCCTCAGGAGATCACCTCGGAGGAATCCAGCCTTTGCCTCTCTGAAGCAAAAGAGCTGTCAAGTGAAGAGCTGGGACAGGTGATGATAATAGTAAGAAGACTGGGAAGCGACCCTGAAAGAGTGCTCAATTCTGCTGTTCCAAGCCCTGGCGAATCCAGAAAACTGCTGCTGGCTCTGGGGCTTTCAAGGGCTCCCTGGCTGGTGGTCATGGATGAACCCACTAATCACATGGATCTGCCTTCTGTAGAATGTCTGGAGAAGGCTCTTAATAACTACAGCGGTGCTCTGATACTGGTCAGTCATGACAGAGAATTCCTTAGCAGCACAACTTCCACCCGGTGGAAGATCAAAAATGGAGAACTGTCAATTCTATAAAAAACTGATCCGGTTAAGTAACTGTTACAGCAAGTCGCCGATCGTGTAAGAAACACCCAGGTTGATTATGGTGTAAGAATCGTCTACCCTGTCAGAGGTCTCTTCGGGGAAAGCGGAGTCCATCCTTGCCCTGAACCTGTTAAGAACTCCTCCACCGATGGTGAACTGCCCCACGCGCCCGGAAAAACCCATGCCAAAACCAAATCCTGATCTGTTTGCTACCCGGTTATCATCAAAACTGACTGAGATCAAAGCTTCCAGGCTTTTGGTTAACGGCATGGTTAAAAAAAGCTTTCCAAGGAAGAGATTCTGATCCAGAGGAGAGGCAAGTTCAGCTTCAAATCCGATAGTTGCATTCTTTAAATGCTGTGCAAACGCACTTCCCCCCAAAGCAATGATATCTTCCATGTACAGGGTTTCTGAGGAATAGGAAATTCCTGACTTGAAAATATCTCCATTCAGAGTAAGTCCCGCGTGCCAGGCAAATTCACTGTTCTCTTTGACCCAGCTGCATGATGAATCCGGGATGAGGAAGTGATAACTGCTGAAGTCGTATTGGTAATCAACGGATGTAAGACGGGAACCACCCGAGAAACCAGCAGACAAGGGGCCGGAGATCACCATTGAAACACTGCCCATGACTTCTATTTGAGAGCCCTCTGAATCCAGAATCGCAACACCGATCTCAGGATCATCAGGGTCATCGTAGATAAGAGACATACCTTCGTACCCGAACTCGACAACCTTGGCTATTCCCGCTCCGATTGTTATGCCCCCTGCTGGATAAACAACTGCTGCCATTCCGCTGTTGTTTGTCATCATTGTTCTAACGGTCTTATCCACATCCGATTCAATCACCCGTTCAGCCCATGATATTGATGACCCGGACAGTTGAGCAGTGAAAGGATGTGAAGCAAGTTGAGATGGATTTGTAAATATGCTGGCCGGTTCCGATGCTCCAATAGCGCGAACTGTTCCCAGGGCCACTGTATACGGAGAGAACCCGCCAAGAACGGTACCGTTTGTCATTGTGTCAAAATAACCAAATCCCAATGCCTGAGAACTTAGAATAACAAGTACACCGGTAAACCCTATCAGTGCTTTCATTTTCTCTCCTATCAAATAATCTAACTGAGCTTATACTGCGTGCTGTATCTGTAGTATTTCATGCAACGTACGCCAGGTCAATACGTCTTCATTCAGCAAACATGGATTGAAGAACTTCAAGCACAGTGGTTTGTACATCCGTTGAGATCAAGCCCAGTTTTCTGACAAGCCTTGATTTGTCAACAGTCCGGATCTGATCACAGACGATCTGCCCCTGCTTCCCCTGGAAGCTGCAGGTTACACGGGTTGGATATGATCTTTCTTTTGTTGTCATTGGAGCAATGATCACTGTTTTTATGTGATGATTCATCTCGTCAGGTGAAACCACAAGACATGGTCTGGTCCTCCTGATCTGACTTCCACGGGCTGACTCCAGAGAAATAAGAAAAACATCGAATCTGTTCACTACCATTCCCACTCCTCGACGTCCCAGTCCGGTCCGGGTTCTGCAAACTGATCCGGAAGCCTGCCGTCCCCACAATCGCTCATCCTGGCAAAAGAGGTGCTCCATCCTGCTCAAGGATGATTTGCAGAGCGCATTATCAAATGATTGTGGTGAACCTCGATCTCTACTTCAGTCTGGAAGCCGCATTGCTCAATTACAGGTTTGGGAATGCGTATGCCCATGCTGTTTCCTATCTTGATAATACCTGCATGCATGTATCGTTTCATGCCCCTCCTGTCCAGGTGTTACTGTAATCACATTGTAATTACTACCTCTCACGATGTCAGCTTCAAAAGGGAACAGTGATCTGTTCAAAGGAGCCCGCAGCAGAGACTGGGTAGACGATATCTGCCGGGGATGTGTTGATTTCAGCCTGTGCGGA
>JAOZLN010000039.1:11918-12571 GCA_029934845.1 Candidatus Sabulitectum sp. | reverse complement strand
GATCAATTCTTCCCTGTTGATCCGGCATTGGTTGTTGCTGAGTCTCTCCTGGATCAAATCAATATTCGAGACTGCAGTACCGCACGATGTGACCATCAACACAACAGCAGCCCACAGCAGTAATAGAATCTGTCTTTTCGTCACGGTTCACCTCCTCAAAGAGTCAATAGCTTCTGCGCGATCTAAAGAGGATGTTATATACGAACCACTAACAAGAACGGAAGCTCCGGCCTGAACAAGTTTCTTTGCATTGGAAGAGTCAACCCCTCCGTCGACTGAGATCAAAGCATCCTTCCGGCCGGCTTTATCCAGAATTCCTCGAATCGCATGAATTTTCTCGTGCATTGCAAACATGTGTTTCTGCCCTCCATAACCGGGATTGACAGTCATTACCAGAACAAGGTCAAGTTGATCTGCAACCCATCTTATAATTTCGGGTGAAGTGGCAGGATTCAAGGCAAGACCACTGTAACAGCCAAGTTCTCTTATTCTTCCAAGAACCCGGTGGATATGCTTCTCTGAAGATTCAGGATGTATTGTAATGTAACGACAACCAGCTTCAGCAAAACCTTCAATAAGATCAGCAGGACGCTCCACCATAAGATGTGCATCAACTGGTATTGAAACAGTGGAACAGATGGCCCTGGCAACCA
>JAOZLN010000039.1:7642-11908 GCA_029934845.1 Candidatus Sabulitectum sp. | reverse complement strand
ATGCGCCAAAAGTAAGAACCGGCACAAAAACTCCATCCATCACATCCAGATGAATCCAGTCGGCACCATCTTTTTCTAATCCGGCAGCAGATCCGGCAAGTTCTCCGTGGCTGCATCCAAGAATAGACGGGGCAATTATTGTTCCCTTCATTACCACTCACCCCATCCACCGCTGCCAATGGCACCGGTAACAACAGAAACGGTATCGCCTGAAATATAGTTTACTCCGGAATAAGGATATTGTTCAAGTACAGTTCCCTGCATAAGAATATCAGATATCTGTCGTTCCTCAATAATTTTCATAACAAGTCGTCTTCCAACAAGAATGCTCTCGGCATCCGACACACTGAGTCCAACCAGAACTGGAACGCCTGTCCATCCGGAAGAAACCAGAAGTCTTACAGGCCTTCTTACTGAAATACTTTCAGCAAACCAGGGAGCCACAGCAATAACCTCTCCCTCGGGGATGGAAGGATGCGGGATCCTTGTTCTTCCTGCAGTGTAAAGCTGCCAGTCTGCAATCTTTTCTTCTGCCCTGCTGGCCGAAAGGCCAATGATAGAATCCGGATAGAATGGTCTGAAAAGAGGCCCCACATTCCAGAAAATGTTCACTGGAGCTCCCTGAGGAACCTGAGTTCCGGCAAGCGGATCCTGCCTGACAACCATGCCCATAGTTTCAAAGCCACCATACTCGGTCCACTGACCTGCAAGAATAAGGTTACCGCCCTCAATGGTTCTTTGAGCTTCAGCACGAGTCATGCCATGTACATCAGGAACTGTTACCGGTACAGCGGAAGCGCCCATGGAAGAGATGAACACAGGTGTATCAAACACCATAGGTGCTGATATAATTCCAGAGAGGAACCCCAGACCGGCACCAACAACAACCAGGATCAACAAGAAAACTGCTTTGTTCAAAAGAACTCTTTTCGCTAACGGTAAATGAACTTGACCACAAACTCTGCCACTACTACACCTGAATTATACCCGAAATCCAGACGATCAGGGGAGCGATAGCAAGTGCTGGAAGAAAATTGGCCAGCCTGATTTTTTTAAGATCAAGCATGTGGATAGCTATTCCGATCATAATCACTCCGCCTGTTGCAGTAAGCTCCGAAACCATACTGTGGCTGAGTACATGGCTGAAAAGTGAAGATCCAAGTGTTAATGCCCCCTGAACAAGCAACACAGTAAGTGCAGAGAAAGTTACGCCCATGCCCATAACACTGGCGAATGCAACTGCGGCAAACCCGTCAAGAACACTCTTTACCATAAGCAGTGAACTGTCTCCGGACAGGCCGTCTTGTATGGATCCCATGATGGTCATGGGCCCAACGCAGAACACAAGGCTTGCAGTAACAAAACCCTGACTGAAGTTACCCCTGCTTAGAAAAGAAAACCTGGCAGTAGCAGTTTCAAGCCACTGCCCCACGGAATCGAGCCGCCGTTGCAGATGAAGGATCTCTCCCAGAATACTGCCAACAGTAATACTTCCCAGAACAATCAGTATGTTGGAGGTTTCAAGGGTCATCTTTATGCCAAGGGCTACTACAACCAGGCTCATTCCAGTCATTACAGTCTCTCTGATCCGTTCAGAAAGCCCTGATCCAAAAAGACTACCCAGTATCCCGCCTGCAAGAACTGTTGCAGTGTTTACAAAAGTACCGGTCATCAACTGCTTCCTGCCAGTTCTATTTCCGCTGCAACAGTTCGCATACCGTCTATCACATCCTGAATCAATTCCGGTATTTCAACACCCAGCATGTCCGCTCCGTTCTTTATCACCTGGCGGTTGGCTCCTGCAGCAAAATGCTTGTTCTTCCATTTCTTTTTAACCGATTTTACCTTCAGATCCATAAGACTCCGGGAAGGCCGGACAAGTACGCAGGCAGTAACCAGCCCTGTAAGCTCGTCAATGGCATAAAGGTACTTTTCCATTAAAGACTCAGGTTTAACATCGCTGCAGATACCCCAGGCATGTGAAACAACCGCCCTGATATAATCCCCGGGCCAACCTTGTTCTTCAAGTATCTCACGGGTTTTGGTGCAGTGTTCTTCCGGGAATTTTTCATAGTCCAGATCGTGTATCAGACCGATCACTCCCCACTTGTCCGGATCTTCTTCACTTTTCTCTGCTATGTGGCGCATAACAGCTTCTACTGAAAGCGCATGTTTTATGAGTGATTCACTTGAATTGTACTCTCTCAAAAGAGCGAACGCATCTTCCCGTGAGGGAATTTTTTCAGTCATTTCAGCACCCTTCGCTTAAGTGACATAATCTATTTGAATCTATCAAATTCTAAGCCCACTGGAAGCCGGGAAGAATTGATCTATGGATGTGAATCTGAATTGATCAAGCAGGATCCTTAATTTTTTCTCACATCTGCCAAGTTTACAGTAATGGGTAATTCCATATTTAGGGTTAAGAAAGACGTTCGGATGACCTGGGTCAAGCTCCCATGGATGCATGTAAAAAACACCTGTAATGCCCAGTTCTTCAAGATGCTGGTAACCTCTTTTTACAAAACTGAATGGAATCATTCTAAACCATGCACCTCCTCCGAAAGGTATTCTTATTCCCAGAAAATTGCCTGTGGAAACTGGTATCTCGGTTATTTCACCATGGTCAGTCTGATGAACAGACACGGTTGGGTCAAACCCCGGAAATCCGTATCTCCAGTATTTCACAGGCACTATGCTGGAATCAAACTTGATCCCGTTTCGTACCAGCGCGGGAAGAGCCCATGGTGTTTGCTCAGAGATCGAGAAATAAGGAGCCCTGTAGTGTATCACCGGTTTTCCGATAATATCAGCAATGGTACCAAGAGCCCTTTGTGTTTCGTCAAGAAATCCCCGATTGCCAAGAACTTGAATATGTGTGTGCGTCCACCCATGACAACCTATATCGTGCCCCATGTTCTGAACTTCTCTGATAAGCCCCTTGTTCTTTTCCGCAAGAGAACCAAGCCAGAAGAATGTTGCTGAGATATTCTTCTCCTGAAGAATAGACAGAAGATACCGTACATTGAATTCCAGTCTGCTGTTAAAGCGTGCTCCAAGATCATTCGACTTGGGGAGTCCGTCATACCAGTTTTCCACATCAACTGTAAAGATATGTTTGTTCCTCTGCTACGGTGCCTTTTGATAAAAAATGTGATCAGCCTCTTCATTCTCCAATAGATAGCTAATGTTTCAGGGTAAACCAATAGAACTTCGCTTTCTGATCACCGGAAATTGAACACGCCGGTTGAAAAATATCTGTCACCACGATCGGCGATCAGCACTGCTACCGTTTCTCCAGGATTCATGTCACGCGCCACCTGAATCGCAGCACTGACAGCTGCTCCCCCGCTGACCCCAACGAACAGTCCTTCTCTCAAAGCCAGCTCTCTGGTAATTGCAAAGGCATCTGAATCGGATCGACTTATGATGTAGTCAAGTCTATCTTCTTCGAATATTGCTGGTTTTGCTGATTCCTTCAGATTCTTCAAGCCCTGAATACTGTGTCCAATCTCTGGCTCCACGCCGATTATCTGAACCTTCTGTGAAAACTCTTTCAACCTCCGCCCTACTCCCATGAGGGTTCCACCAGTTCCAATGCCGGCTACGAATGCATTGATCCTTCCTGATGTCTGTCTGATCATCTCCGGCGCAGTGGATTCATAATGACTTAACCAGTTCGATCTGTTGCTGTACTGATCAGGCATATAGAACTTGTCTCTATCCTTGTCAAACAGCCTGCCTGCCTCAGAAATGGCCCCGTCTGTTCCCTTCTCCCCCGGCGTTAGAACAAGCTCTGCCCCAAAGGCGGAAAGCACCTGTCTGCGCTCAATACCAGCACTCTCTGGAAGAACAAGTTTTACTCTGTATCCCATTGCTGCACCCACCATGGCCAGACCAATTCCAGTATTACCTGATGTCGCCTCCAAAATAGTTTTACCAGCGTAAAGAGATCCGCTGTTCACAGCATCTCTCACCATCCACAGGGCAGATCTGTCTTTTACTGAACCGCCCGGATTAGAGCCTTCAAGCTTAACCAGAATCCTTGCTCCGTTCTCTGGACCAAGATATCTAAGCTGGACCAGTGGCGTATTCCCAATTGAATTTAGAATCCCGTCTTCTTCATTCAGCATTTTCTTCCCCTTAACGCAAAAAATCCCACGACCTTCCGGCCATGGGTATTTGTAATTTATTGATACTCGGATTATTCTACAATACAAACCCCGCTGCCGATACAGAAATGTCGGCAGAACAACACAAAAATTT
>JAOZLN010000039.1:0-7632 GCA_029934845.1 Candidatus Sabulitectum sp. | reverse complement strand
GTGTTATGGCTTGTTTTTATCATCATGTTGCGATCCTACACAAGCGAATGATGAATTGTCAAAAAATCGGGCCTGTCTCTTTTTAAATTCAAGACCCGCAGGAAATCTTCTGGTGCAAACCCGGAATGGTAGCACCAGAGATGTCAGCACACTGGAAACCACCATTGCACAAATGGCTCCTGATGAGCTTAAACAGGTAATGCTCGTTATGGATAAAGAATTTTCAAGCAGAAAGAATATCAATATGCTTCTTGAAAGAGAGGGTGTACGGTTCCTGCTGGCGCTTCCCCTCACGCTTGGGTTTACAAAAAGATGACTAAATCCGAGTGCAAGAACATCGACAGCATTCAGAACACAATTGTCTGCGGAGAAGATACTCTTCGAGGAGTATCCCTTGAGCGTTCCTGGAGCAAAGACCACAAGCTCTTTGTCCATGTTTTTTACAATGACCTGAAAGCAACTGCAGTCATGAACCGACTTTACAGCACAGTCAGACAACTTGTAGAAGAGGCACAGATGAATCCTGACAATGGCAAATTGAAGAATGAGTTTGAACACTACCTGGTCATTCGCAAGTCACCAAAGAATGAAAGCGGGTACACAATAAACACCCGCGATGATGTGATTGCACAGGAACTTGAGAGCGCCGGATACTTTTCCCACTGACCAAACGACAGAAAGAAATTTACAAGGTATTTGGTGTCCCGTTGCCGGTGTAGGTATAATTTGACGGGAATTTAGGATTCATGATTGGCTCACCATCATTCTTGGGTTATGTATACATATGTTTACGTGTCGGGGTCAAGAACAATCCTGCAGAGGATATCTGACGGTTCCAAGACGAAGTAGTGAACGATACCGTAAAATGTTAAAGGTTTACCAGTGAGAAATCCACCATTTCGATGGTCTGTTCCTCGCTCCCTCCGTGACAATATTGATGAGTTAGTGTTATGCAAACTTTTCTAATACACTGATTTGTGAGCAACGATATTTGACTCCGTGTTTCTCAAGCGGTATTGTCAACTTCAGGTAGAGAAATGGTGGCATCTACATACAATTTGAACTGATTTGGAAATGTTGCGGATATGTTGAAAATCCAGTTTCCTTATTCCAATAATTCGAGGAGGTTAGATTTTATGAAAAGTGTACTTGCTCTGGTTCTTCTCGTCTGTGCGTCTGTCGCCTGGAGTCAGATCGATTATCAGCCTATCTCCGGTGCATTACTGGAGTATTGGAATACTTCTTCTCCATCTCCTTGCTTCCCGAAAGTTTACCACTTTGATTCCGAGAAACTCCCGGATGGTATCTGCGAACTTCAAATAGCCGGTATCGAGGTTGAGCAGGATTCCTTGAATATTTATCTGCTGGGAATAGCTTCTGATACCGATATTCCTTTTTTGCTCGCAACCGGTGGCTACAGGGGAAATCACAACTTCACAAAATCAAATGCGAGTTATGATGAAGAGGAAGATCAGATATGTCTCTCCTTCCAGATGCCTTTTTCCGCGAGATATAGCAAAGGTTGTTACCGATGGAATGTTGAGGAGAAGTCACTTGTGCTTCTACAATACATCAATGGAGACCCTTCACTGGATGCGATGGAGAGAGCAGACAGTCTTATGGCCAAGGGAGATATCGCGGAAGCAATAGATGAACTGAACTATATGTTCTATCCCGGCAACTATTACAGTACCGATGAGATGATCGCCCGATTGCTAAGAAGCATAAACAGAGCTGCAGGGGATGCCGAAACTGAAGGTAATTTCGAGGAAGCAGTGGATCTGTTCGGAGATCTTGCTGACTTTCTTCATACCGATAGAGAGTGGTTTACCGCTTTCACAGACAGCCTGGACTATGCTGAATGTGACTATGCGAATTACATGGGCTTGGGCGAGTATGCAATGATCATGAACAACTACGCATATTATCTTGAACAGACAGATGATCTTGATAGATCCCTGGTAGTTCTGAGAAAGGTTCTTGATCTGAAGCCACAAAGGATGGTAGCTCATATCAACATAGCGGATGTTCTGTGGGAACTTGGTGAACATGCCGAGGCAGAGGAGTACTACAAAATCTATGTGGAGATGATGACCGACCGTGAATTGACACACCAGATTCCGGATTATGTACACGAACGACTGGCCCAGCTGCCTTCGGTATCAGAGACCGGCATAGAAATTGAAGAAGTTTCTCCGGGTCCTGTTGAAGGAATGGAGTTCGCGCATATTCCTTCGGGATCTTTTCTAATGGGCAGCCCCTCTTCGGAAGATGGTCGTTACAACAATGAAGGCCCTCAGCACAGAGTTGATATTAGTGCTTTCGAGCTGATGACCACGGAGGTAACACAGGGGATGTGGCTCGAGATCATGGGAACTGATCTCAGAAGCTACCGGGATATTGTAAATCCCGAATGGGGTTTGAGTGGAGAAGGATACTATTATCCAATGTATTTTCTATCCTGGAATGACTGTCAGAGATTCGCTGTTGTTATGAATGCAATGGATCCAGATTACATTTACCGTCTTCCTTCTGAAGCGGAGTGGGAATACTCATGCCGTGCAGGAACAAATACAGCCTATTACTGGGGAGATGTGTCACCTGTCAGCTTAATTAACAAATACTGCTGGTACAAAGACAACTCCGATGACAATTCTCATCCGGTGGCTCAAAAGGAACCCAATCCGTGGGGACTGTACGACATGAGCGGCAACGTGTCTGAATGGTGCGAAGATACCTATCATGACAGTTATTCAGGCGCTCCGTCAGATGGTAGCGCCTGGGTCGGTAGAAGGGATTCTTTACGGATTTATCGTTGCGGTAATAAGGCCTTCGAAGCTCTTCATTGCCGATCAGCGGAACGCTGTTACATTGTTCCCGGCAGTCGTTTCAGTAATGTGGGTTTCCGTCTTGTAAGAGTATCTAGAACTCCGGAGATGGTCGTTAAAGTTTTTTTTGACGCATACAATAGTTCGAACGGATATTTGGTTCTCTCCCTTTTACCGGCAGAAGCAACTGAAGATTTACTTGGTATCACAGAATCATTTATGGATGATCCTCAAGGTACTTCTGAGATATTTACCACTATGGGGTTTGATATCACTGCAGAAGAGGTTGAGTATTTGACAGCTGGTGATTTCTTCTCAATAAGCCTCATGGCTGAAGATGTTTTAGCTGACCTCAGCTCCATTTCAATAGAGATAGGCGATGCAATTATTGACGGCGATACCGCAATTGTACCGGTTGTTTTTAATGGCAGTGAAGATGAGATTGAACTCTTTCTCGAGAACGGCTGCTGGAAATTTGTGACTTCTTTCGAAAACATGTTTCAGGAGAATACAAACGACCTGCAGAACTGATAAGTCAGTTGCCTCCCAAAGCTACAGCCTGCCTTGTACATGACTGTTTTCGGGCCGGCTCTGACTGTTTCTCTCGTTGCCTCTTTCAGACCCATACCGAGACATTTGGCTGTATTTGCAAGAGAGAGGTAATTATGCTCTTCAGAAATTTGCATCCTCAACTCCCGATGACTAAACGGCAGAAAGAAATCTACAAGGCATTTGGGGTGTCGCCGGTGTAGGTATAATTTTGTGGGAATTTAGGCTCTATCTCTTCCGATATATCCTGGCAAAATGCCCGAGAGCATGTGTCATATCCATAGCAGCAAACATTAAACTGAATCCGGAAGGAATGTGATGCAGCTGTTCATTTTCTTAACCTGAACTGTCCTTATGGACATCGAGTTCGCTTTAGCGTATAAACATTCTGAACCGTCTTTTCCGGCATAGCTTTTAACATTGGTTTCGTATCCAACCGGGGGTGGTGGTTCAACCACTGTTTCTAAGCCAAAAGAATTCGGGAAGGATGGGAATCATGATAAGCGGAGACTACACAAGAAGAGCCGAAGTCTCATCGAAAGATGAGCAGACTGCAGTTGCTGAACTGGCAGAAAAACTTCATCAGGATCAAATGGGCGGGGTGATCTTTTTCTGTTCTGCAGATTACGACCTTCCAAAGATCGCAGAGTTCATGAACGAGGCTTTCTCCTGCCCTGTTGTTGGCTGTACAACCGCCGGAGAGATAGGCTCCACCTATGGCAACGGCGGTATTGTTGGAGTAAGTTTCTCTTCTGAGATGTTCAGCTTTCATACAACTCTGCTGGAGTCCCTGGACAAGATTGAATTTGAATCCATGGGATCTGCCGTGAAGAATTTAAAGACCGGTCTGGAATTCTCGGATGATTTTGATCCTGCAAAAATGTTCGGCTTTTTACTTATCGATGGTTTGTCTATTATGGAAGAAACTGTAACGGCAGCACTGTACGCTGCCCTGAATGGCGTAAACATCATAGGAGGTTCATCAGGAGACAGCTTGAACTTCAAAGAGACAATGGTGTATGCCGATGGTCGTTTTGTTTCAAACGCAGCTGTACTGTCACTGATAGAAACCAGATTACCCTTTAAAACTTTCAAATTGCAGCATTTTGTGCCGTCAGACAAAGAAATGGTAATAACGGAAGCAGATTCCTCCAGAAGAATTGTCTACGAGATAGATGGAGGACCTGCTGCAGAAGAATACGCAGCAATCATCGGACTTCAGGCAGAAGAGCTCACTTCTCAGATCTTCGCCATGTATCCTGTGATGCTTCAGATAGGTGATGACTGGTATGTAAGATCCATCGAGAAGGTAAACGAAGATGGAAGCCTTACATTCTTCTGTGCTATCGACAACGGTCTGCCTTTAACGGTTGCCAAAGGGGTGGGGCTTGTTGAAACTCTGCAACAGAAAGTAGAAAGTATTCAGAAGGAATTTCCCTCCATCGAACTAACCCTCGGGTGTGATTGCATACTGCGCCGTCTCGAAATTAACGAGAAGAACAAGAGTGCCGAGGTAGAAGCTGAACTTAACAAGATCAATTTCCTGGGGTTCAGTACATTCGGTGAGCAGTTCAACTCTATTCATGTTAACCAGACTCTTACCGGCGTGGTCTTTGGCAGCCAGCCACAGGAGTAAAGATATGAATTCCACCGAAGACCTGCTGGAAAAGATAAATACTCTGGAAAAACTGCTGGCAAAACAAAAGAAGATCAATTTTTCATTAAAGGAACGAGTAAAACGAAGCATCAGATCAACAGGAGATTCGTATTCTGTTTTCGAGAACAATATTCTTTTGCAGGAGCAGATCAAAAGCAGGACGGTAGATCTGGAAAACGCAAAACTGGCTGCAGAAATGGCCAGCAAAGCAAAAAGTGAGTTCCTGGCAAACATGAGCCACGAGATCAGAACTCCATTGAACGGTGTGCTGGGTATGAACACTCTTCTTATGGACACAGAGCTGTCTGACGAACAGCGCAGGTATGTAAGCACCGTAAGAAGCAGCGGAGAAGCCCTTCTGAACATCATCAATGATATTCTTGACTTTTCGAAGATAGAAGCGGGAAAACTGGAACTTGAAAATGTTAATTTCAACCTTCTTCTAACCCTTGAGGATTTTGCTGAAATAATGGCTGTTAAAGCTGACGAAAAGGGTTTGGAATTTATCTGTGCTTCAGCACCGGATATTCCAACCATGATAATCGGTGATCCTGGAAGACTTCGCCAGATCCTGGTCAATCTTGCAGGAAACGCAATTAAGTTCACATCCCATGGAGAAGTTTCGGTAACAGCCACGCTTGCTTCAACAGCCGAAGATGACATCAGCATTCGATTCTCAGTTAAAGATACCGGCATCGGAATACCTGAGGGTAAGCAGAAAAAGCTGTTTGAAAGTTTCACTCAGGCAGACAGCAGCACCACAAGGCAGTTCGGGGGCACAGGCCTTGGTCTTGCTATTTCAAAACAACTTACCGAGCTTATGGGTGGTAATATCGGAATAAACAGCGAGCCGGGAAGAGGCTCAGAATTCTGGTTCACTGCAACCTTTAAAAAATCCGGTAAGGAAGTGCAGGAACTGACAAAACCGGATGCACTCAAAGGAACTCGTATTCTTATTGTTGACGACAATGCTACCAACAGAGACATTCTTTCAATTCAATTCAGAGCATGGGGTATCAGAACCGAGGAAGCAGAAGATGGTCCGGCTGCCCTCAAAATTCTCTACGATTCACTGGACATTGATGACCCGTTCAAAATAGCAGTTCTTGACATGCAAATGCCTGGAATGGATGGGGAAACACTGGGACGAGTGATTAAATCCGACAAGAAACTTGCAGAGATACGCCTGCTTATGATGACATCACTGGGGCAGCGCGGGGATTCTAAAAGGATGAAAGAGATTGGTTTCTCGGCCTATCTGACAAAGCCGGTAAGGCAATCAGAGTTGTTTGAAGCATTGGCAGCTTTAATTGGCCTGCAGACAGCATCCAGCAAAGATCTTGTTACGAAATACTCCCTTAATGAGATGAAGCTTGATAAATTCAGGATCCTTCTTGTAGAAGACAATATCACCAATCAGCAGGTGGCCATGGGCATACTGAAGAAAACAGGAGTTCGGGTGGATGCGGTGGCCAATGGTCGCGAATCCGTTATTGCCCTGCAACAGATTCCATATGACCTTGTTTTCATGGACATACAGATGCCGGTCATGGACGGACTGGAGGCAACCAGAGCAATACGCAGCCCTGATTCCGGTGTACGAGATCGAAATATTCCCATAATTGCCATGACAGCTCATGCAATGCAGGGTGACAAAAACATCTGCATGGAAGCCGGTATGAATGATTACCTGTCAAAACCAATTGGTCCCGTACCCATCTCGAAAGTACTGAAGAAATGGCTGAACTACGGAGAAGAGACCGTTCCGGAAAAGAAAATTCATGAACATGACAAAGATCCTGACGTACAAAATACTGCCATCTTCGATAAAGAAGAATTTCTAGACAGGATGATGGATGACAAAGATCTGGCAGGTCTTATCATTACTGAATTCATGAGGAATGCCCCGGAACTGTTAAATCAGATCAGCGGACAGATCAGTAGAGACGATCCAATCGAAGCAGGTCACACTGCACACTCTTTGAAGGGATCTGCAGCAAATCTCAGCGCTTCAAAGCTGGTGGATACCGCCTTCGAAATGGAGCAGGCCGGCAAGCAGGGAAACACTGTCAAATTAAGAGAACTGCTGCCAACTCTGAAGATGCTGTATTCTGAACTGGAGAATGCTCTGAAGTCAAATGGTTACTAAGAAAAACCAGCTAAGACCAAGATGTTCCAGAACCGGTAAAGACCGATTAACTGGTTATTCCATATTGACATAGGCCGGATTCGAGAGGTATTGTAGGTTTCAATCAAGAAGCAGCAACCGAACTGAAGCAGAGAGAGACGGGACGCAGCTGTTCTTTTTCCACAGGATGAATAAGATCCTTGAGGATCTCGAACTCAACCCCCAATTTGAACTCCATCTTAATGAAATTGAGAACAAGGATAAATACTCTTACCTGACCAATTTTCCTCTGCAGCAGGATACAAAACGGAAAGGCTGCAGAGAATGTGCCCTGCACTCCATTCTGTCAGGTAATCTTCTACGAGAACATAGTAGTACAGCTATTGCAAAAAACATGATGTATGGGTATTCTCTTAAGTATAGTAATAACATCTTTGTTTTCAACACAAGGCAAAATGTTTATTGGGGTG
>JAOZLN010000264.1 GCA_029934845.1 Candidatus Sabulitectum sp. | reverse complement strand
ACAGCCGTATCCCGGATGATGTAACGATACTTGGAACCCTGTGGGTAGGCTCCGACTGTGATATAGCAGGTGGATGCATACTGGAAAACTGTGTTATACTTGATGGTGCCAGAGTTGGGGAAAATTCAAACCTCAGGAATTGTTTAGTAGTTACTGGAGCAGTAGTTCCCCGGAATACGATTCAGTATGACAAGTACCTGAGCCTTCTTGGAGATGATAATGGTTGCAAGGATCGAGAAATACCTGGACGAGATAAGCAAACTTGTTCTTAAGATACCATCTGAAGTAGTTGACAGAATCGCCTCGGTTATTTTTGAGGCTTACAAGAGCGGTAACCGGATCTTTGTTTTCGGTAATGGTGGTGGAAGTTCCACCAGTGCCCACTTTGTGTGTGATCTTGCCAAGGGCACCATTGCAGAAGGCAAACCAAGACTCAAGGCTATCTCTCTTGCTGAAAATATGCCCCTTCTCACAGCGTGGGCAAATGATACAGACTACACAAACACTTTCGGCGAACAGCTCAAGAACCTTGTAGAGCATGGTGATGTTGTTATAGGTCTTTCAGGAAGCGGGATGAGTCCGAATGTAATAAATGCTTTCCATGTTGCAAATCAAGCTGGAGCTGTATCAATCCTGCTTTCCGGATTCGACGGAGGAAGCGCCCTGAAAGCAGCCAGCGATGCTATAGTAGTTCCCTCCCGAGACATGCAGCAGATCGAAGACGTCCATATGATCCTTACACACATCATATTCAGATGTTTGAAAAGAGAAATAGCAGATAGCTGATTACTCTGGTAACCATTCATCAAACTGAGTGTCTCCCCCTGCAAGAATATCCCTTAGGGATTTACGAAAAACATCAATTCCCTCTTCACTTCCGGCAGCCTCCGGAAATCTACTTTTCCATAACTGCCAGGATCGCTCGATCTCTCCTGCCATGGTTTCAGATAAATTACCGGTATCACGAGACTGTTCCACAGCATCTTTGTTATAAATAAGCATATCAGAGGCGAGTACTCTTGCAAACCTTGCTGCTCGTTCGTCAATTGCTGATACCTTTGAAACCGGCTCTTCTTTGGGCGGATGTATGATAAACACTTCACGGCATTTTTTACAGCGCAACCTTCTGGACTTACCTGCAAGTTTTTCTTCTGCTATCTGGTACTTCTTACCACAATTAGGGCAGGTTACTATCATTTGAAATCACCCCGTTCTAAAAAGCTTTTCAATCTCTTGACTGCCTCAGCAATATCATCATCCGATGCGGCAAAGGAAAGTCTAATATAACCTTCATTACCAAATGCGCTTCCCGGTATTGTTCCCAGACCACCTTTTTCAAGAAGATCTATGCAAAACTTCTCTGTGTTGATCGGTTGATCAGTCACTATTTGAGGATAAACATAAAATGCGCCCTGCGGTCTCTGAAACGAGATCCCGGGAACTTCTTCAAGAAGACCGCAGATAAGATCACGCCTTCTCTTAAAGGCATTGTACATCTGAACTCTTTCTGCTTCAGCCTCGCCCCGGACCATCGCCAATGCTGCATACTGGGAAATTGAGCATGGATTTGATGTGGAGTGTGCCTGAATTCTGCCTGCGATTCTTATCCAGTCAGGGTTTGCTATTGCAAACCCGATACGCCAGCCAGTCATAGCATATGTCTTTGATACTCCGGTGATCAGTGCCACCTGGTTCCGAAGACCGGGGTCTGCATCAAGAATATGAGGAACCCTGCCGTTTCCATAGTACAGATCTTCGTATATATCATCCGAGATCACCCATATGCCCGTTTCTCTTACGGCAGATGCTATATCTTTTATCATTTCGCTGGTGTTTACAAGCCCGGATGGATTACATGGAGAGTTAAAGATCATTCCTTTAACACCCAGGGCATGTGCTTTGCGGATATCGTCACCGGTAATAAGCATTTCTCCACTGTCAGGATATACTGCGATTCCACCAAGTCTGCGAACCATCTGAGGATAACTGACCCAGTACGGTTTGGGCAGAAGAACCTTGTCGCCAGGAGAAACCACTACTTCAAGCATGTTTGCAATGCTGTGCTTTGCACCGCAGGACACCATTGTATTCTCAACTGTGAATTCCTGATTGTGTACTTTGCTCCACCTGTCTGCCACTGCCTGTCGAAGCTCGGCTATTCCCAAACTGGGAGTGTAAAGCGTCTTACCCTGATCCATTGCCAATTTGGCAGCCTCAATGGCGGGACTCGGGGTTCTAAAATCAGGCTGTCCTGCAGTAAGGGAAATAATATCGGCTCCTGCAGCTTTCATCGCAGCCGCCCTGGCTGTATAAAGTAATGTTGCTGATCCTTCAAGAGACGAGGCATTCTTTGCGTAGTGCATCAGTTCCTCCGGTAGTAATGCTTTAAAGCTTTTTCAACTGAGCTGGTAACCAGCGTTGCCAAACTTCCCCCAAATCTGGCGACCTCTTTAACCACAGTTGAAGAAAGGTACATGTTGTGCTCCGAGGGCATCATGTAGATTCCAGTTATTTCAGGTGCAAGTCGTCTGTTCATAAGCTGCATCTGAAATTCATACTCGAAATCCGAATTTGCCCGCAGGCCTCTAATGAATAATTTATAACCTTTTTTGTGCATGTAGTCTATAAGCAAACCATCAAAAGCATTCACCGTTACTGTTCCTTCTATGTTTTCTTCTTTTACGGCTTCTCTTACAAGCTTTACTCGCGTTTCCGTATCGAAGATCATTCCTTTTGCACTGCTGCTTACCACCGCTATTTCAAGCTCTTCAAATATGCCTGCGGTTCGCCTGATAATATCCAGGTGTCCTGCAGTGACTGGATCAAATGTTCCAGGGTAAACTACTTTCACTTCACAACTTCCAATATGTGTATATGCGTATCGCCGTACTTCCTGGTTTCCCATCGTGAATCAAAATCGTGTCCGCCGGATTCCGCAATAACCACACCACCATTCTGAACAACAGTATCCCATGGGAATTCAAGTATCCATGAATATATATCAGATTCTTTGTAAGGTGGATCCATAAATATAATATCTACCGGTGGAACAAGCCTGCCAAATTCTTCAGGCAACCTGCCCTTGATGGAAATACATCTGTCATCTGAATTTCTATCTTTAAAAAACTTTGAGATACGACTTAAATTCACAGGTGACCTATCCATGAAAAGAGCTTTCTTCGCTCCGCAGCTAACACATTCAATACCGAATGCGCCGCTTCCGCTGAAAAGATCCCAGACCGTGGCCCCCTCCATTCTATCTGCAAGAATATTCATAAGGGCCTCGCGAACTCTGGACGGAGTGGGTCTGACTCCCTTTAAATCCGGACGGAGAACCTGGCTTCGCCAGATTCCCCGCCCGATTCTAATCAATATCCTTCCCTTAGTAGGGTCGTATAATGTGTGGTGTCACGAAGATAACAAGCTCACTTGTTTCCTCGATATTGGAGGTATATGAGAAAAGCCAATCTCCAAGAAGAGGTATGTGACCAAGAATGGGTATCTTCCTCTCCAGCTCTGTGGTCTTGCTTCTCATAATACCACCGATAACAGCTGTAGCACCATCATCGATCATCAGTGTTGTCTGAGCTTCCTGTGTAAGGAATATTGGCTGCTCTGAAGCAGTTGCCTCGGCAGAAAGATCACTTACGATAGGGTTAAGCTCCAGGGTTACATTGTTGTCTGCGTTTATGTGAGGGGTCACGGTAAGGCTGACTCCCACATCGTAAAGCTGAACATATGTATTACCGTCTGCATCCTGCAGAGTTAAAGGAATCTGTTTTCCGCTCATGACCATACCGGTCATGTTATCGCAAATCGCTATTCTGGGCTCAGAAAGAATATGTGCTCTGTTCTGCTGCTCCAGGTAAGTAATGGTTGCGTTTATGTCTAGAAGATTCGTAAGATGTCCAAACTGAACTGAGCCGGTTGGGGCACCAACTCCAAGGTTTGTCTGCATGCCGGCGTGAGTGATCATGTCACCTCTGCCAAGGTTTCCCAGGCTCCAGTCTATACCGAAT
>JAOZLN010000263.1 GCA_029934845.1 Candidatus Sabulitectum sp. | reverse complement strand
CCTTGCGATCGATATGCAAAGGTGCTGTTCCTTGAATCATATCACCCTGACAATACATACATTTCATTTTTTAATCCTTGTCCTGTACTCATCGGTCCAAAGTGCTTCATTAGGAATATAAGCTGTTATCACAGCTAAGTAATCATCCTTGGGAGCACACACAACATGAATTGGTCTTTCTTTCTCCGCTCTGCCCAGTATCAAACAACTGCTACCTCGGACATCTTCGGGATAGTATTCCAAAATTTCTCCTGTTTCAATTGCCTTCCGAACATCAGAAGTTGAGATCATCCGATCAGGTCTGGACATTTGCCTAACTGCATGGGGTAAAAACAATACACGCAGAGAAGCCAGTTTCACTATCAATTGATGGAGCTTCCGCTCCCTATTTCTACTCAAATCATCAGGAATGATCTCTCTCCTTCAAGAAAAACTGAACACAGGGAGTGCTGAAAAACAGCACTCCCTGAATAAAATGAAAGCCGTACCTTACTGTATTGCAGAGATCAGTCCGAACAGGGCAAATCCGGTGGCAACAGCGTCACTGCCATTCATATACATTTCACCGTAGATCTCTCCTTCAGAGTAACCACCATCCCAGTTGAATATCACATCGGTGCCGATATCCTGAATTTCCATTCCATTGGGGCTGGCAGACATGATCAGTTTGAAGTAGCCTGCCAGGCTCATCTCTCCCGCAATCTGGCCGGTACCGTTAAGCTCCGCCGGAATGTAATCACCGGCTACGATGCCAAGCAGAATTTCCGGCTGAGGAGCAGTCTCCATAAGCAGTGCATTATCGTGTACTGTTAACCAGTAGTCAAAATTCATGGTGGTAGTTGTGTCTATCAGAATGCTCATTGACATTGAGTAGAAATCAACCCCTTCGATCTGTACAATTCCATTATCCTGAATACTGAAGGTATTTGCGATCTCTTCGCTCTGTTCCAGGAACGGAGTGAGCATCTCCAGGTAATCGGCATAAAGAACTGCCACCTCTTCAATAGTAAGATCGTCTGCCGCTTCGTACGCCACAATCATATGTATGAAATCATCATCGTATACAGCAACAGCTCCGTTTGACGCCAGGGAAGACCAGAAGTAAAGGATCTCATCACTGACCTCGGTTGTAAACACATCTGTAAATGCTTTTGTTATCTGATATGCAATTTCTGAAGGCATCTGGAAACGAACAGTGGCCACATTTCCACGGGGAATATTGCGAATCATGTCTGGTTCATCAGTTGCCACCAGCATTTCCCCAAGAGCCGAGCCTGATATGAAGGAAATATTCTTCTTTACTGCAAAATCCTCAGGTCCTGTTATCAGAGTAAGCTCCATAAAATCAGCCTGAGAAAGGAAGCTTTCTATTCCATCCAGATAAACATCCATAATTCCAGGAAGGTATGCAGGCATTGTAGTATCTGCTGCCATTCCCTGAGCGACCATCATTCTTGCCATGGGCATCTGAGCTGCTGCCATGGGCCCTATCATGGAAAGGTTTAATTTTATTGTAAGGCTTGTGGGAACAACCTGGTATTGTGTTTCAGCAGAAAGCCCGTTGATCATGGTTTGAAGGTTTCCACTGGACATGGCCATAAGAGCTACTCCCTGCACTCCTGCAAAGAAAATTGTTCCTTTTGCTGAATCCATTGAGTAGATCTTAACATCACCCGGCGACTCTTCAACAACTATTTCCATTCCCATCTCTTCCATCAAAGAAAGAAACAGAGGAAAATCCGGGGCGGAGGCTGCCATTCCCATGCTGCCTGGCATTGCACTTTCCATCCAGAAAGCTATATCGCCTGATGGATCAACACCGTACCGGGCAGTAACGGAATCAAGGCATAAAACACCAAGTTGCTCACATATCAAATTTTCCAGTACATTTGCCCCCAGTACAGGAGCACCATTCTGAATGTAGCCGTCTATGTTCTTTACCATCCCTGCAGGGTCGCTGACTACAATAGATACAATGGCCCTGTCCGGCACCACAGATAACGGGCTTGCCTCTTCTAAGTCGACATCGCTGCCACAAGATGTGAGCAGAATTGCTGCGAGCAGTGCTGAAAGTATTAAGCGCTTCATCCCTTCTCCCTTCAAATACAGTTAAACTCCTACCTGCCATAGTTTAATCAATCTACCATACCTGTGTCAAAGAATGACTCTTTGCCCTCAGTTCCCAGTACCGTTATAATCCAGACTATGAGTAATACTTTAGACCTTTTCAGCAGCATCCCAAGGGGTGACGTGCGTATATTATTCCTTGATACCGAAACTACCGGTGCCGATCCGTCCACAGCTGAAGTCTGCGAGGTCGCATTTCTTCTGGCCGAGTATGACGGATTTTCTTTTACAGGCAGAAAGCAGGTTTTCGAGACTCTGATAAAGCCCTCTGTACCAATTCCACCAGAGGCTTCTGCTGTAAACCAGATCAGCAACAAAATGGTCGCGGATTCCGGAAAAGCGGAAGATTACACTGAACAGATCAGAAAGCTGTCGGATCAGGCTGATTTCATCTCCGCTCACAATCTTCCCTACGACTACATGATTCTTAAAAGACAGTATCCTTCATTGTTCAATCGTTTCGACAAAACCATGCATATTGACACCTTGCGGCTTTCCAGGCAGATATGGCAGGAGATTCCTTCTCATGCCCTCCAGGCTTTGCGATATCGATTCGAGCTTGATGCAGATATTGTGGGAGAAGCACACAGAGCACTTTTTGATACTGAGCTGGTTCAGTCTCTTCTTCACTTTTCTTTCATGCAGAAGAACTGCAAAGACCTGCAGAATAACTGGGATTCCCTGGTAGCCTATATCGAGGCTCCACTGGAAGTGAAAATATTTACTTTCGGTAAGTACAGAGGCAAACTGGTAGAAGACACCGTTGCCAACGACCCGGATTACATCAGATGGCTGCTTAAGCAAAAGTGGCTTTCCGAGGAACAACCTGACCTTTATCACACAATTCTCAGTAAAACGGGAGCAAAAAAATGAAACCCGGAACCAGCTGGCTAGTCAAGGGCGGTAACACGCTCAGTGGTACTCTTATACCGTCCGGAAGCAAAAACGCAGCCCTGCCGATTCTTGCAGCAACTCTTCTTACCGATCAGCCTGTTACACTGCACAGATGTCCAAACATCCGTGATGTAAAAGCCATGGTCAATCTTATTCGTGATCTGGGTGCTGATGCGGTAGAGGGCCCCGACCCGCACACTGTAACAATAACAGCTTCTAATATCAATCCCGAGTCCCTCAGCGACGAGCTTTCCAGAACCATTAGAGCATCAATACTTCTAGCTGGTCCAGTGGTGGCCAGAGCCGGATCAATTCAGCTTCCACCCCCTGGCGGCGATGTCATTGGGCGCAGAAGGCTCGATACCCACTTTCTGGCTCTGGAAATGCTGGGTGCAGAAGTTTCCTTCAACAATAAATTGATAAAAATTGAAGCAGCGGGCGGCCTTACCGGCACAGAAATACATCTTGATGAACCCAGTGTTACTGCAACCGAGAATGTTATTATGGCAGCATCGATTGCTGAAGGCACAACGGTTATATACAACGCTGCCTGTGAACCTAATGTGCAAGACCTTGCTGTTATGCTAAAAGCCATGGGGGCAGACATACAGGGCGAAGGTACTAACCGGATCACTGTTCACGGTAAGGGTATGCTTTTGAATGGCACCACTCATACCATCTGCCCTGATCACATAGAGATAGGCAGTTTTATAGGCCTGGCAGCCTGTTGTAACGGGCGAGTGGAAATTCCAGGGGTACCTCAGAATATCATCAGACCTACTATGATCGGCCTTGGCAGGCTGGGAGTAGATGTTTTCTATGAAAACGATGTTCTTGTTGTGCCAGCTGGCCAATCTCTGGAAGTCAGACCGGACAGAAGCGGCGATATACCCACTATCTACGATTCTCCATGGCCCGGATTCTCCCCGGATCTAACCAGCACAGCTGTTGTAGTGGCTACACAGGCCACAGGAACAAGCCTGATATTCGAAAAAATGT
>JAOZLN010000262.1 GCA_029934845.1 Candidatus Sabulitectum sp. | reverse complement strand
GACATACAGACCCAGCATGAGTCTGGCGCTTTATAGAGAAAGGATAATTCATGGGGAAATTTATATCTGGAACATTGTTAACCATATTCCTCTTATTGACTGCCTGCACTAAAGATCCGCTTTCTCCTTCTTTAACAGTTGAATACAAAATTACAGGAACTGCTGAAGCTGTGAACATTGATTACCTTGATTCAAATGGTGATCTTGTAATTATCAACGGTGTTGAGATACCATGGGAACTTACCTTTTCAGCAAACTCCGGTGACTCGGTTTATCTTTCCGCCAAAAGAACAGGCTCCGACGGAACTGTGACCGTTACAATTTACTCTGACGGAAATGTGTTTGATCAGGATACCACTTCAGATGCCACTGCAGCTTCAGCAGAAGGAACCCTGTGACTTAGCGCTTACCGTTTGATACATTCATGAAGAAGGGTATCTTAACTCTCGATTCTCTACACAGTCCTCCATGAAACGCTCCAGTACCCGCTTGAATTATTAATGCTGTATTTTACATCACTGGAAATGTTTTTCAGATCATCCAACATTTGTGCTTCGTCTGGTATGTTCTTGATCACAGTGAAATTCCTGTTGGAAACTCGTCTTTGGGCCAGCTTGTTTCCATGAATGTCGCTTTTATGCTTCCGAAGATCACTGTCATGCATCTGATCTATTACCACCACTGGCGAGCCGGGTTCAAGCAACTTGTTAAAAGACATAATAACTTCCCTGATCCGTTGTCTTGGTATGTGACACCAGAAAAGAACGGTAAAGAGCCCATTGAATCTTCCTTTAAGCCTTGAGATGTAATATGCATCAGCTACTTTGAACGAAACATTCTTCAAATGAGAGAGCCTCTGCCCTGCCTCCTTTATCATCAATGAGTTTACATCGGTTGCAACTACAGAATTTGCGCTGGTGGCTGCTATCTCTGTCCAGAATCCTGTGCCGCAGGCTATCTCCAGAACATCAAGCCCCCTGAATGTGTTTCGAAGGAGTTCAATTTCGGGCTTTCCAGCCGTGTCCGATTGATAATCGCCGTTGTAATACTTGTTGTGATAATCTTTTGCCTGCAGTCTGTAGTATTCAGCAACGGCCTCTTCCCTGCCCTGGGACGAGAACATCAGTTGCTCTTCAGAACTAACAGAGCAGCGACAAGATCGGCTGGAGCAAAAACGGGAAGAGTGGACTTTTTAAAATCAACAGTATTTCTTGTTACTATGCTTTCAATACCAGCCTGACGGGCAGCTTCATGAAGAACTGCATCCTCAAAATCTCTGAAATTCAGCATGGCTGCTTTCTCAAGAACCTGATGAGTCACCGGGGCAATGATGAAAAGAGCAAGTAGAGATTGAATATGACGCATCGCTGCCTGGCTTCCAAGGGCTTTTGATACAAGGTAATGAATTGTTGTAACTGTAGTTGCACACAAGTATCCGGAAATCTCAGACCGTTCTACTCTGGATAGCAGAAAAGAAGCTTCCCCTGAAAAAGGCTTTCTCTCCAGAAGAACATCCAGGATGATATTTGTGTCAAACAGAATTTTCACAGATATTTCTCCTCAAGATGTTTTTTGTAGTCAATCTTGTCCAGAGAACTCTCCTTAAGAATACCTGAAAGAGATTTTACTATAGGAGTGATCTGGTACTCTTCTTCCAGTTTTTCTTCTATGATAACTCTGAAGAAGTCAGCAACAATCCTGGAAAGAGACTTCCCGGTTCGCGCTGAGTACTCTTTCGCAGACTCAATGAGAAACTTGTCCATTCGTAAAGTTAACTTGGTATTCATGTTTTCCTCCTAGAGAGACGTACTAAACTAACATCACAATACGCCATACCTCTTAAAGAGTCAATACCTGACTTAACTTTTTCGATTTGCTATTCCAAGGATAAGACCAAGAACTAAAGACCATGCTGCTGCAAGCCCCACCTGTACATCATGGTTGGCAATACTGAAGGTGACTGTGTGGGCCGGTATCCAGAACCAGATAAGACTTTTTATGGCTATATCCATTCCCTTGTAGCCTTTTGTTCCCTGCATCAAGTTGTCTTCCCAGCGGTGGAAAAACATCATCTGTGGTCCAAAAATAAGGTTTGTAAATGTACTCATGCAGAAAGCAACGAAAATCGGACTTGTTACCGGCCAGTTGAATTTCGAAAATATTGCATCGTTGAAACCGTGCATTCCGATGAAACCGACTTTGATTACCAATCCCAGTATTCCCCAGCCCAGCATTTTCAGCACAAACTTGACCGGTGTGTATGAGAATTTCTTACGCATTACGCTTGCGGCTATCCAGTCTCCTACCATTCCCAGTATGGCAAACTGAATGAATGCCGCATGAAATGGATACTTAGTTACTGTATCGAGGTACCACTGAAAGATTCCACTCATAATATGTTATTCCTTTTCATTGTTTGCTGTCAGGTCTTTACGCAGCTTGTATAAAAGCTCGTCTGCGGTTGATTTCAATTTCTCGAAAGCCGGTCCGGGTATTTCTCTGTCTGAAAGTGACTGCTCCAGATCACGCCAGAATCTGAGTATACGCCTTGCAAGAAAAGTATCTGTACTGCGCCGATCAAGCAACTCATCAAGTTCCTCGTAGCCAAGGTATTCCTTCTTGCCTGTAAGCAGTCTTGATAATTCACCTTCCAGCACAGAAAGAAGCTCATCTATATCGCTGGAACCTGCTACTGATTCAAGTTTCTTGTCTCTCTTCTTCACTGTTACGACCAGCAGAACTGTTAAAACTAGAACACCGACTCCAACTGCAGTGACCCAGCACAGCGGCGATTTGCTATTGTCTGCATCACTCAGCTCGATTTCTCTATCTGCCCATGGTATAGATGCAACATACAAAGTGCATGGTGAGATCATAACATTCTGATAAGTATAACTTCTACGATCCAGCCATACAATGGAATCCGGACCTAGAACGCAATAGCCTGTTTCCTCGGGTTCCAGAATAAAATCCCACCATTTCTTATTCCCAGCAGAACCACTGTTTACTGCAAGAAGACTTGCATTGCCCTGAATTGTAAGAATGGGCGGTTCGTCCATATACGGGCTGCCTGGTCCAGTGCATGTAACTCTTACTGGAAGCTCTCCACCCTGGCCAGGCGGGGTAGGCAGTTGCTCTATTCTTACAGCAACACTGTCAAGAAGCTTTCCTTCCCAGTGGTCAGGAGGATTCTCCGGGAAAGGAAAAACCGGAAGCACCATTGGTGCACTTTCGATGGTCCACTCACGAACCTTTCCCCAGCGGTCATACTCTGAACTGGTTACGTCTGCTCGAAAACCAGGTGCCAGAAGGCTGCCGACAGCTGCCGGAGCCATCTCTATCTGAGCCAGAAGACTGCGATCGGCAGAATCATGTTTAAGGTCAACACTCTCCCAGTTACTGTCTGGGACGGTTTCCACATTTATGATGGCGCCCAGCTCTGGGGCACCCCACCAGTATGTCACATTCTCAACATTGACCCTGCTGTACACATAATAGTCTATGAACAATCTGGTACCGGGATAGATGCGCCCATGGGGGTCATGCAGGTCTCCGGCCAGCCATACATCTTCTTCGGGTAGGGATAGATCAGCTGCTGTACCCACATGGGAACTTCCTGCACCTGAAGATCCGCTAACTGTAACAGAAATTTCCTCCATGGTGTATACACCGATTCCGTGAAGATTCAATTGGATAGGGCCTATTGTCTGATCGCCACCACCTGAAGCGGAAAATAACATCTCTATAACAACCACCTGCGTCAGCTGTCTGCCGGTGGGAGTGGTAACAGATGAAATACTGGTTGAAGTCGAACTCCCAAGCAAAGTTATACCAGGTGATGTGTTAACAGTACCGGTAGATATTCCGGAACATCCAGGCTCTGTGCATGTTATGCGCAAAGAAAATGATTCCCCGCTCTGGACATTCCCGGGACATTCCCATTCAAACGGATCTACGGATCCAAACAGCAGCAGAATAAGAAGCCCTACCAATTAGGAACTCCAATCGCACTGCCGACACTGCCACTGGTTGA
>JAOZLN010000261.1 GCA_029934845.1 Candidatus Sabulitectum sp. | reverse complement strand
GTCAAAAAGAGGATCCAGACTACACCTATAAGAGCCAGCGGAATCTCAAAAACAAGAATGAACGGTTCAAGAAGTGACTCAAATTGTGCTGCCATCACCATATAAACAAGCATAATGGCAACAAGGATTGCAAGCCCCATGCTACCAAACGATTCCTTCTGATCGGTAATATCACCTGTAACCTCCCACCTGGTATCTCCCAGATCAAGCGAATCCATCATGACCTGAACATCTCCAGCTACTTCTCCCAGTGGTCTACCGTCAAGCCTGCAGAAAACACTTACCACACGGCTTCTGTCCAACCTGCCGATCTTGTTGGGAGACAGAGTGGTTGTGAAAGTTCCCCAGAAATCAAGAGGGGCACCGTTAACAGAAAGAGCTGCAACTGATTCTCTTGTGGAACGATATCTTTCAGCATATCTTAGATTCACATCTACATCTGTTCCATTTTCATTCAATGTGGCAACATTCATTCCAAGCATACCCAGTGTGATCTCTGAAGCCAGTTGGGATCTTGAAAAACCCCTAAGAGACAACACGGCATCATCAGGAATGTAATCTATCTGCGTAAACCAGTCTTCCAGCGATGAGACCTCTCCAGTGGTTCCCGGGATAAGATCAAGATTGTCTCTCACATAGCCTCCAAGAACTTTCAGCGTATCAAGATCTGATCCAAACAGGTTGATCTGAATGGGGAACTCATTACCGATAGGTGCTCCAGTTTTCACTGCAAATCTTATTCCAGGTGTACTGAAAAGGATCCTTCGCATGGAAGTTGCATATTCTTCCACACTGGTATCTCGTTCCTCTTCAGGCACAAGGTAGTAGGTCATTACAATTCTGCATGTTGCATCGGAGCCGAACATAGCGCCCATACCCTCTGCTTTTCCCACATCCACCAGAAGGTGTGCAAGGTCACCTGTAAGGAACAAGGCTGAAAGTGAGTCTTCCATTGCCAGTGCAAAACTGTCCGTCTGTGCAAGGTTTGTTCCAGTTGGCAGGCTTATTGTAACATCAATAATTCCCTCCTGAACATCAGGCAGGAATGATGTTGGAATGAATCTGAACAAAAACATGGATACGAAAAAAAGAACAACAATAGGCATAAGAGTTTTGAACTTGTGAACAGTGCAGTAGGTCAAGATCTTTTCATACCTTACATCCAGCCTTGCAAGACCTTTGTCTATTCGATTCGCCACTGATCTTTCGCTGTGCTTCTTTATCAGATTCTTTGATCTGGAAGCAAGAAGAGGAACAAGGGTCATGGCCAGAAAGAGCGAAATGAACAGAGCACTGGCAATGGTAATGCTCAGGTCTCTGAATATCTGCCCGGTCATTCCCTTCACAAACAGCATAGGAATAAAAACGGCAACTGTTGTTAAAGTAGAAGCTGTTACAGCCATTGCAACCTGAGACGCTCCATGAGAGGCTGCTTTCCCCTGCGATTCCCCGTGTCGTCGCCGTCTGTGAATGTTTTCAAGCACAACCACAGAGTTATCAACGATCATGCCAATTGAAATACTGAGCCCCGCAAGACTCATGATGTTAAGATTCACGCCTAAAAGGTACATTGCTGCAAATGTGGAAATAAAGGAAAGGGGCATTGAAACACTGACAATTCCCGCATTCACCGCCGACCCCAGGAAGAACATAAGAACTGCAGCAGCAAGAAGAATTGCCTGAATACCAGTCATAAGAAGACTTTTTGTGGAATCAAGAACAAAATCCTTCTGAGAGTAAATTATGTCCATATCGAGAGTTCCAGAGTAATTGACTGCAGTCTCTGCAATCTGGTTTTCCAGAAGACGACAGGTATTAACCGTGTTGGCATCCCCGCTTTTGCGAAGTATCAGAATTACGGAGTTCTCTCCATCCAGCCTGCTGGTGCTGCTCTGATCTTTGCTGCCGTCAGCTATTTCCGAAACATCTCTAAGATGAACTGGAATACCGTTGCTGACGCCTATTACAGTTTCACCAAGCTGCTCAATTGAAGTAAACCCTGATTTAACACTGATATAGATCTCTGTTCCCTCTGAATCAATATCGCCACCAGGTTGATTGCCCTGAACAGATCTCAATGCTCCATACACCTGTGACAGAGAAATTTCTCTGTCTGCAAGAAGCACCGGGTTTACGGATATGTTTATCTGACGGACTTCCCCGCCGGAAATGGTACTGGAAGCCACTCCGGAAACTCTGCTTAAAATTGGCTCAATCTCCTCTGAGACCAGTTGTCTCAGTTCCCCACTATTCAGATTGTTACTGCTTACTCCAACAATAACAAGAGGCTTCATGCTGGATTCCATTGCTTTTATAATTGGATCCATGGCCTGTTCAGGCAGATCGCCCAGAATCAAGTCAACAGCTTCTTTGATATCACTTTCCACAACTTGAATATCAGCAGATGATGAAACAAAAACAGTTATTCCACTGGTTGAGTTGCCTGAAGAAGATTCAACCGAGTTAACACCTTCCACACCGGAAACTGCATCTTCAATCACCTTCGTAACCAGGTTCTCCACTTCAGACGGGGACCCGCCGGGAAGTATGGTTACTATCATTATCTGCCCTACATCAACCTTCGGGAAATAGTCCAGCCCAAGCTGGGTCAGAGCAAAGATCCCTGCAGATCCCATAAGAATAAATACCATGAGGAATGTAATTTTTCTGTTCACTACAAGTTCTGAAAGTTTCATCGCTGCACCACCCTGACCAGTGCTCCCTCTGGAACAAGGGTATGCCCAAGGTCAATAACAGAATCACCTGGAACAAGGCCACTTGTTATTTCGTACGAGATCCCGTTTCTTATCCCGGTCTCAACAAGCTGCTTTGTTGCAAATCCATTTTGAACAAGCATAATTTCCATGATGTCTGCACTTACATAACTCATCATACTGCCAGGAAGAACAACAGCATCTTCTCTGGTTTCAAGTGCAACAAGAGCCATACCGGACAGACCCGGTATAAGAGATGCTGTTGTGTCTGCGAACTGAACGGTAAGTGATACAAGACCGGAAACCGCATCTGCAGTTTCTGAAACCGAAACAACTGAACCCGGAAATATCCTTCCGGGAAAATGATCCGATGTAAACACTGCTGGAAGCCCCACTCGCAGCTTGTTAATATGCCTGGGGGCAAGAAGAAGTTCTGCCTTAATAACACTTGTTCCCGAGATACCCAGAAGGGGTCCTGCTGCCATGTTTCCCCGGGTGGCAATAACTCTGCCAACAACGCCATCAAAAGGTGCAAGAACAAAACCATTCCTGGCTGATGTGGAAGAAGCGCTGTAACCGGCCAGTGCCTGATGGTAAGTGGCCTCGGATGCCATTGCCTCAGTTTGAACTCTATCAAATTCACCTGCGCTCATTGCACCTGTTTCCATCAGTTCGGAAGCCCTCTGTAAATTATGGTGGGCGTACTCGGCAGATGCACGGGCTGCTGTAAGCATTGCTGCAGCATCACAGATCACTGCTCTCTGCATATCATCATTCCGCAGCACAAGCAGCCTCTGCCCTGCAGTAACAGTGTCTCCTGCTGTAACAAGCACTTCTTCAACAACACTGGGCACTGCCACCGAAACAACAGCCTCTGAACCTGCCTCAAGTCGGCATGGCGCAAGAACAGTTTCTGATATCATGGAAAGTTCTGGAATATACACAGTTACCGGTATTGCTTCTCTTCCGGGATCAGCATCAATGGCACAACCGGCAACTGACAGAATCAACAGAAGAACAGCCTGACGGAAAAATCTCTTCACTTTAATGGCCCCCTGGATTGAAAAAAACTTTCATCATTGCAGCAATAACCCGTTCAACATTTTCTGCGCTCTCCGGTATGGAAAGATCAATATTCATCATGGGATTGTTGTTTCTTCCACGGAGTATAAGATACTGCAGGCCACTCAAGACAATTACCGATAGTGTAATTATATCTTCATCGGGGATGATGCCCCTGTCCGCAAGAGCCTTCATGGCACCATTCTCCATTTCCTTCCCAAACAGAACAGTGAGAGGATTCTTCTCTGTAAGCTCCCAGCATGCA
>JAOZLN010000038.1 GCA_029934845.1 Candidatus Sabulitectum sp. | reverse complement strand
CGTTGTTGCTGTAAAGCAGGTACCGGATACCGCAGAGGTCAGGATAGACCCAGAGAGGGGAACCCTGATCCGTGATGGTGTACCTTCAATAATGAATCCCTTCGATACCTATGCTCTGGAAGAGGCCATGAAGTGGCGTGATAAACTTGGAGGAGTGGTCACGGTTATTACAATGGGCCCCCCTCAGGCGGAATCGGTGTTGAGGGAAGCAATTTCTATGGGTGCAGATGATGCTATTCTTATAAGTGACAGAGCTTTTGCCGGTGCAGATACATGGGCAACCAGTCATACTCTGGCAGCGGCTGTTAAAGAGCTTGGGGATGTGGATGCTGTTTTCTTCGGGAAGCAGGCTATTGATGGAGATACCGCTCAGACTGGACCCAGCGTGGCTGCTTCACTGGAATGGCCACAGATCACCTTTATCGGTAAGGTCAGAGAGCTGAGTAAGAATTCCATAACAGCAGAGAGATATGTGGAAACGGGAACCCAGGTGGTTCAAGCGGAGCTTCCTGTGGTACTGACAATTCTTAAGGATGCCAATGTACCCAGAGTGCCTTCACTCAGGGGAAAAATGAAATCAAGAAAAGCTCAGATACCAGTATGGGGGATTGCAGACCTTGCTTTGACCGAGGATGAAACAGGGTTGAACGGTTCTCCCACAAAGGTTGTTGTAACAGCAACCCCCGAGGCCCGCACTGGTGGTCAGATCCATGAGGGCAGTACGGAAGAGCTTGTGGTAAAACTTGCTGACCTGCTTCTGGGTGAAGGAAGAGAGGTTTAGCATGAGCGGATATCTTGAAATTAAAGACAGTTGTACAGGATGTGGTATTTGTGTAAAAACATGCCCGGTCATGGCCTTGTCTATTAATGATGCTAAGAGGGCTGTAGTTTCAGAGGATTGTACGCTGTGCAGTATCTGTGTAGACTCATGCCCCTTTGAATCTCTTGCTGTTCACCATTCATTCGGCGGCAACAAAAAGGAACTGGCAAAGTACTCAGGCATTCTTGTGCTGTGTGAGATGAGGAACGGTTCACCCGACAGAAGTACCTATGAACTTCTTGGAGAAGCCAGAAAGCTTTCTGCGGGTGAAAAAGAAGTTTCCGTTCTTGTTATAACAGATGATGCTTCTGATTCAGCTGAGAAGTTGATTCAAGCAGGAGCAGACAAGGTTATCAAGGCAGTTCATGCCAGTTTTGAACATTTTTCAACTGAGCCATGGAACAATGTTCTTACCCATGTTATACAGAAATACATGCCGGAAATAGTTCTTGCCGCTGCAACAACTACCGGTCGGGATGTAATGCCACGGGTATCCAAAAGCCTTGATACTGGTCTGACTGCAGACTGTACAGAGCTTCGGATCGATCCAGATAACGGAATGCTAATGCAGACCAGGCCTGTGTTCGGCGGCAATATTATGGCTACTATTGTCTGTGATCGTACACGACCTCAGATGTCTACAGTTCGTCCCGGTGTTATGAAACCAATGGAACCGGATACAGCCAGAACAGGGAAAATTGTTGATCTGGAAGTAACCGCCGAGATGATAAAGAACAGATCAAAAGTTCTTGAGTTTATTCCAACTGCAGGTGATGAAGTAGATATTACCGAGGCTGAGATCGTTATTTCCGGTGGACGCGGAATGAAGAACCCGGAGAATTTTGATCTGCTTCATGATCTTGCGCATCTTCTTGGAGGAACAGTGGGTGCCAGTCGCGCAGCTGTAGACAACGGCTGGATAGAGTATCCCAGGCAGGTTGGCCAGACAGGAAAAACGGTACAGCCGACCACTTACATTGCTGTTGGTATCTCCGGGGCGGTACAGCACAGGGTCGGTATGCAGTCTTCAGATGTTATTTACGCTGTGAATAAAGACCGTGACGCAAACATCTTCGAGTTCTGTACAGAGGGTTTTGTCGGCGATCTGTTTGAAATAATTCCCGCTCTTGTTAAAGAGATAGAGAAACGCAGAAAGTAATCAGTAAATGAATGAATCCCCTGTGGTTTTCGAGAAGTACTCAGCCACAGGGGTTCTTCATGTTCACACTACACGGTCGGACGGGTACGGAGAGCCGGAAGAAATAATTCGGTCAGGTATTGAAGCCGGTCTGGATTACATTGCCTTTAACGATCACAGAAATCTTACCCTCATGGACGAAGGCTGGCACGGTAAATTCACCGGTAACCTGATGTCAATTGTGGGAACAGAGCTGCAGCATACAGATCTTAAAAGTCATCTGCTTGTGTACGGTGTGGATACTATCAAACCAGTTGGTCATATTCTGGACCAGCTGAATCATGTTCTGTCAATGAACGGCATTGCAATTATTGCCCATCCGGTGGAGGTCAGACCGCTTATCCCCACTTACGGAGAATTCCCATGGGGATTCGGAACGGATGTTCCGGTGAGCGGCATAGAGGGCTGGAACTGGATGAGCAACTGGAAGCGTCGTGTAAACATTTTCAATGGATTGAGCAGAATCCACTTTCCGGATAAGAAAGTAAAGAGTCCTCGGAAAGAAGCCATAGACATGTGGTTTAAAACCGGAGGATGTCTTGTGGGTGGCGCTGATGCCCACGCACACAGAATATTTGGTAAAGAGGTGTTCGGTTATAAGATGCTTTTTCAGAGAGTAAGAACTCACATCCTTCTTGATAAACCCTTTCGGGAGCCTTCTCAGTTCACCGAAGCCCTCAGGCATGGTAGATGCTTCATAAGCAATGCTATTGCCGGGGATGCCTCCGGGTACCGCTCTGCTGTGCATGATGGACAGTTGTACCTGAAACTTCCCGCGGCGGGCAGGGTAGTATTGAGGGAACAGGGGAAAACATCCCGGGAATTTGTTGATCTTGATAAAGGCGTTCACTGTCTTGGTCCGATAGAATTGCCCGTGTACATAGAAGTTCAACGGGAAGGGCGAACCTGGATAGCAGAGGGTCGAGCAGAGGGCCGTCGGGAAATTTGACAAATAATGACTGTAACTAATACCGGACCAGCTAGTTAAGGAAAAAATGAGAATCAAGTTTATTGCGTTTCTATTTTCAATAACAGCCGTTGTGTATGCCTCTCCGCTGGACACTGCCTATGATCTTCTTGATGCGGTCACATATCAGGATGGATATGCTCTGGAAGAAATATTTACCTCTGATCTGTACAGAACCTTCACAAGTTTCTTTGAACAGGTCAGGGCACTTGTCGAGCTGGATCCTGCCCTTGCAGAAAGTATTCTTTACAACAGATACGGCGGGCGTGTTACCATCTCTGATTTCCAGGGGCTCAGTGACCAGGAAATTTTCGGAAAGATCATGGGAGAGATATGTCTTCAACCGGAAGAGCAGATACAGCAGGAATCGGTTAACATGGAGGGCAGAGAAGCCACTGTTGTATTCTTGTACTTCAACGGTGCATCAATTTCTTTCCGGATGGTATGGGAGAACAGTTACTGGCGAATAGCAGACACAAGTCTTCTGGCAACACTTTTTTAACTGGCGAATCAGTTCTCTAGCGGGGTGCGAAGTATGACCAGAACTGAGGAATAGGGAACAACAAAGAACTTTCCCGTGTCCAGACGAATTTCCCATGCTGCACTTTTTACGTAGAGTACATAGTCGCCCTTTTCCACCTGAAGCGGGTAGTGCTTTACAGCAGGGGTCTCTGACGACTTCCATGGCTCGTCAGAAGAACTGCCTGGGTCAGGAACAGGGTAGCCCGGGCCAACAGCCTCTACCCATCCTGCCATTACTTTCCTTTTGTCCACGGCAGAATCAGGTACATACAACCCTGAATCCGTTCTTTCACCTGCTGCCGGAGGGCTGACAAGTATTCGATCTCCCGCAACGATCAGTTGCTTGTCTCCAATAAATATGGAATCGGGCATATCACTCCTTTTCTGCTTTTCGGCAGAAGAACACGGTGAAAAGGTGTTTACGGAAGAAAGGATGGCGGAGGACCGGGGAGTCGAACCCCGAAGGGTGATTAACCCGGCGGATTTCAAATCCGCTGCCTTACCAATTAGACTAGTCCTCCTCCGTAGTGCGCTAATTTATAATAATAGAAGCCTCAGGTCAAATACTGACTTTAAGGGGAGCTTGCAATGTACACCGAAGTTGAACTCAAATACCCAGTTAAGAGTTTTCTGAAAATCAGGGAATATCTCCGGCAGGCCGGTGCTGAATTGGTTTGCGAAGCTACTGATGAAAGGAATACAGTTTATGATCACCCTGATGGATCTCTCAAAGACTCCGGGGTACTCTTAAGGCTCCGGAAATTTGGCAGTGAAGTGATCCTGACAGTAAAGGAACCAGGGCACCCAGGAGCAATGAAGATCAGGAAGGAGCATGAAACAGTGCTTTCGACATCATTTTCCGAGGCAGATACAATGCTGATGGCTCTTCGTTATGCACCGGTGTTTCAGTACGAAAAAACCCGTGAGATCTGGTCACTTGGTGAAGACGTACACATTTGTCTGGACAGTCTGTTCTTCGGGAAATATGTTGAGATAGAGTCAGATTCAGAATCAAAAGTTTCCCGGGCTTCACAGATACTGGGCTTAAATCCCCGAAATGGACTGAGTAAAAGCTACAGATATTTGCAGCTTTTACATGATTCTACAAGAAGCTGATTTTTCTACTGAATGTATAACTCTTGACATAAGAGCCTTTTGGTGGCATAAACCCGCCTGCGAGAAGCAATTAATAAGTGCATGATATTAAAGTAATAAGGAGATATATTGTGAATCAGCATAACACACTTGAAAAAAGACTTAAAAACGATATTCACGACAAGAACGAGCTTCGCCGTGAACTTGCATTCAGCTTGAACCAGCTTCACAGCTGGCAGGAGAAACTTGTCACCATCAGCAATATTCGTAAAGAGAAGAAGCTGAACCTTACTGTGGTTCGTTACGCAAACTACATTCATGAGCTGAAGCTGTTCCTGACTCCTGTTTTAGATGAACTCGAGGAAAGAATCAAGTCTGAGATGGATTTCAGTGTTGAAGAGATCGAGCAGTTCAGGGCAGAAGTTAAGACTGAAACTGAGCAGGCTGTACAGGCCAGAGTTGCATTTGAGAACGCAAAGAAACTTCTTGAGGGTACTGAAGAGAAGAAACAGATAGAGCCGGAAGAGCTTGCGGTTGCCAGGCAGGCATACAGCAAGGCATTCAAAGCTTTCAGACTTGAAAAGACCGAACTGGAGACTGCAAAGCAGGAACTTGCAAGTGAACTTCATGATCGCGAGATATTTAAACTCGAGCTTAAGAGAATCATGATCGAGCGCCACTTCATGGCTGAGGTTTAGGCGAAGAGTGGAAGTTTTTCCGGAAAAAAGAATTAGAAACAGGGCGCTGCTTACTGCAGCGTCCTCCGTTCTTTTCAGCATACCTTTTATTGTTACCGGCAAGGGGCTGATAATTTTTCTGCCAATTATTGCCAGTGCTGGTGTTCTCTACTTTTTTATTTATCTTCAAAAGTTTTCAAGACGGGAGAGGATCGCTAAAAAAGGTTTAAGCGAGAGCATAAGAACAATCCTTGGAGATAAGGTCAGTTTTTATAAGAATCTTTCCTCTGCAGATAAAATAGCCTATGAATCCAATATTGCCATCTTTCTTTCAGAACATTCAATAGAGGGTGTTGACGGAATTAAGATCACCGATGAAATAAAGGCTCTTGTGGCAGCAGCAGCTGTAAGGCTGACATTCCGTAGACCGGGATGGGAGTATTACAATTTCGGAGAGATACTTATCTACCCGGGAGGGTTTTCTCCTGAAGGGAATTACTCTACAAAGTCACAATCAGGCTTCACTGCTGCGGGAATGGTTCATTCCCAGGGAGGAGTTATTCTTTCCCTGCCCCATCTTTTGAACAGTTTTGCCCACGAGAACGATGGTTTCAATGTTGGTTACCATGAGTTTGCGCATGTACTGGACGGACGAAGACCGGATGGAACACCTGATGAGCTTAATCTGGGATCATACCGGCCGTGGGCACAGGCAATGCAGTCCGAGTTTGAGAAAGTGCATTCGCACAGATCCGTACTTCGTGACTATGCTGGTACTAACCCGGCTGAATTCTTTGCCTGTTCTGTAGAGTATTTCTTTGAGAAACCAGGAAAAATGAAAGAGCGAGCACCGGATGTGTACAGACAGCTCAGTGAATTCTTCGACCAGGATCCAGCAGGCAAGTAGTTCCTCATTGCGACAGTGGCAGTATAAGTTTCTTTTTCTACTTGTGGTTCTGGGCAGCATTCTTCGTGTTTACGGTATCCGGAATGAATCACTGTGGAATGATGAACTTGCATCCTGCTACAGAAGCAGTTTCTCCACAGTGGAAGAGGTTGTTACAAAAGGGGTGGTTCCGGACATACACCCACCTGGCTACCAGATCTTCATGTTCTTTGTTCAAAGAACTGCCGGTAACTCCCCAACTGCACTCAGGTTTCCTTCGGCTGTGGCGGGGATACTTACCATACCATTGATATTTCTTATTGGAAGACGCTTGTTCAACTCTTCTACCGGTCTTGCTGCGTCAGCATTTCTTGCGGTATCGCCAGTTCATATATGGCTTAGCCAGGAGGCAAGACCCTACACGATAATGATGTTGCTTACAGCTGTATCTGTTCTTTTGCTTAAGGGACTGACGGACAGGCTGAAGGCGGGAACGAAAATGGGGGGAGCCAGTATTGCTGCATTCATTATTGTGGGCATTCTTCTTGAGTACATCCACTATTTTGGCTTGCTGGTTCTGGCCATAGAAACATCGATTATTTTTCTTTACTCAATCAGCGTCCGGCGCGACAGGTTGAAAGTGTTCGCCATTTGTATTGTTCCCTTTCTGGCCTTTATACCCTGGGTGCCTTACGCATGGGCTCAATCAGCCACTGGAAGCTATATTGCTGCCCCGTCCCTGCGAACGGTTGTCTTGCTGTTCTTTGAATACATGAGCTGGTCTAAAACCATGATGGTGGTCTATGGGATTATCGTTTTATCAGCTTTATTCAGTTACCGGAAAAAGAAAAGAAATAGTGAAAAAGCTGTTTTCGGCAGTCTTGCTGTACCTGTTCTCTGGATTGTTCTTCCTCTTGTGGTTTCTTTATCAATTTCAATGGTATTCATTCCGGTTTTCACAGTCAGAAACATGATGGTTGCACTGCCTGCTGTTTTTCTTATTCTGTCTGCGGCAATTCACATTATTTTTTCCAGAGGATGGTTAAGGTATTCAGTTATGGCCGGTCTGTGCTGCTACATGCTGTTCTCTCTTTTCCTGGTTCGCAAACACTACACAGAGCCCCACAGACATCAGTTCAGAGAGGCAGTGGCATACACTGTTAATCACAGCCAAAGTGGAAGCAGAACGATGATCGTTGCCTCTGCATGGAATACATTCTATTTCGATTACTACTTTCAGGAATTTTCCTCTGACCTGACGGTTGACCTCCTGGCTGTAGAACCAGGTGATTTCATTGATGTGAGAAAAATGATCATTTTGAAGAAACCTGCAGAACTGTGGTTTCTCTGGGGGCATCTGGAACCACATGGTGAATTAACTGATTCAATATCCACCATGTTTAACAAGCAGGAATACCATCCTCTTTTGAATGCCGGTGTATGGCGATTCAGTGAGCCCTCTGCAGGGAACTGAATGTGGTGCTACCCGGGAATACTGTATTCCCGGATAAGAGATATTCTTAGTTTTTCTTTCCTGAGGAACCGGGTTTAGTCACTTCAATTCCCTTTTTGCACATGGGACATTCATCTGGATCCCAGCTCTCTGCCTTAACTGTTAGCAGGGCGCGGTATGGAGCGGGCAATTCAAGTGTGCCGTTGGTTCTGTCAACCAGCAGACCAACCATCTGAACAGTTGCGTTGAGATTGTTCAACACATCTATCGCCTCTTTTACACTTCCACCTGTGGTAACAACATCTTCAACAAGAAGAACTTTTGCATTTTCTACAATGCTTTTGAAACCGGACCGGATACCCATAACCCCGTCTGCATCTCTTTGAAGAAAGGCAAACGGTTTGCCCATGGCATGTGCAGCAGCGAAACCAAAAACAATGGCACCGAATGCCGGAGCACAGACAACATCAAAGTTGTCTTTGATGTCTTCCATCTGCTCTGCTGTCATTCTGCCAAGTTTCATCACAAGGTCAGGCCTGCGAGCCACCTTGATCTTTTCAAAGTACAGTTTGCCATGTTTTCCTGAGGTGTACCTAAAGTGTCCCTCCAGAAGGGCATCACATTCCGTAAGAATGTCCAGAACTTTATTTCTGTCCATTGTATCCTTTCAATGTTTGTTTCTGAATTGATGGATCAGGGATTGAAACTGAATGGGAGCTGTACGGGAAGAGGGCCTTCACTTGAGCTGACGCTGCCAAAGCGCCACTGCTCTATTGAGCTTATCAATTCAAGTTCGAATGCCTGGTTGTACATGTTGGATGCGACGATCTCTACATCGGAAACTCTTCCACTTGGATGTATCATCATGGCAACATCCACACGGCCCATAAGAAGCGGATCGGTACGAAGGTGTTTGTTGTACACATACATCACACTTCCGCGTTTTTCTGCAACGAGTTCAGCAATCTCATCGGTAGTTCTGGATGAATAGCTTTCCGACCCTGTGGCAGTAGTAGGGTTCATGCTTGAAATGTCGGAAAAGACCATTATCTCCCGACCCATGGCCTCTGCCTGAGCAGCTACTCCTGAGGATACTATACCTGACCTGCCCCCAGTAGAGCCTGCAAGCCCGATAGCTGTGCCATCTCCGCTGGTAAGTGATCCGCTGTTGTTCAATGCGGCCATATCAATACCTCCTCCACCGGAGAGCATAGCAAGAAGGTCGGCAGTGCTTTGTGGTGGAGTCTGGGTGGTTTCGGTGTTAACGAAGGCCACCTGCACAGGATCTTCAGCTGAAGTGCCGGTTTGACCCGCGGTCTCGAAAGGAGAGGCAACTTGTTCGTCCGAAGGCCCGGTAGCATCAACGGAGGTTTCGAAAGGAGAAGCAATTAGTTCATCAGAATTAAGATTTCCTGTGTTTCCCTGATTTTCTATCGTCTCGCCTGTTTGTTCTACTGTGGATTGGGATTCATCGCCCTGACTTTCCGTAACAACCTGGCCGGTGTTAACCGCAACAGCAACCGAGGCTTGATCGGGAAGAACACTCAGGTCAAACTGAAGCATATGACTGAATCCTGATTGTGCAACCAGAGTGAAGAATTCAGTGGCATACCCTACCTGGTAAACATCAACCTCATAAATGTTGCCGCCGAGAAGACCGTCAAGCATAATGGGTGTTACGCCCATGAGTTGTCCGTCCAGAGTTACAAAGGCTCCGGCAGGCTCACTTCTTACCATGGCAGAAGCCATAATATTGTCTCTGACACTGTCTAGAAGTGCTTGAAGCCTTGGGTTTGCTCTGGGGCTTAGATCGTAGTAAACATCCATGCGAAGAAGTTCAGTATACGCCTCACTGGCAGCACTGCTGTTGCCCATTGCATAATAGGAGCTACCCAGCCTGTCCCAGGCTCTTAGCTCTTCGTCAAAAGAGAGTGAGCCGGTGCTGATCATACTTTCCAAAGCTACTATCGCCCCGGGACTGTCTCCCATGTTGTAAAGCTCAATTGCTTCGTCAACCGTAGAAACAGACACAAGCGACAAGACTGCAACAAAATAACTAAACAGAGCGGCCCCCTTGCTTAACCCGATCATACTTACCCCAGTAGTACCGAAAATCGCCAATAGTGCTGCTGAAGTCAACCTCAGTCATTTTTGCAGGAAAGGGGGATAGACCGTCGAAGGTTCGTTTCACGAAAAGAATGCGAGTCTATCAACCATTTACATATTTTCCCGCGAAAATGATACTCCGCCAGGGCCAGGTTTATTCAATCCGGCTTTACCGGTGAGAATTGATCCAGTTCCGGAAGAGGTAAAAGTGAAGGATCAGCCGGTAAATATGCCGGTTGAAAGCACAAGCTTCAGGGTACGGGAACAAATTCATTCCAAATCGGTTATATTTGCGTAGATATTGTGAAATTTCTTATTTCTATATTCCGGAGGAACGATTATGGATATGCGCAAAAAAGGAACTCTGCTTATGGTGGTTGTTACTCTGGCACTGGTGGGGTCTGCCTGCCTTTTCAGTCCGGAAAGTGGTACAGAGCCCGGAGAGTCGGGCTACTATTCTCCTGTGGACAGTGCATACAAGGTTGTAGCCAACCTTCAACTTGCCTATCAGACGAAAGATATTGATGCCTACCTGGAATGTCTGCATGAGGAATTCGAATTCATGCTTCTGGAAACCGACTGGGATGACTACACCGGAAACGGTGAGATCGATGAGTCTTGGGGGCGCGATATTGAAGAGAGCATGACCAGAAACATGTTCAGCAGTCCGGATGCGGAAAACATAGAGCTTACCCTTGAGGGAAACACAGAAAGCATCTGGTATGGCGATTCGACCGGTGTGACCCTTGAGCTTGTACGCTCTTTTGAACTGAAGGTTTACTACTGGGACAATGACGAGATAAGAGGATACAGAGCAGTAGGCAATGCTATTTTCCGGTGTAAACCTGACGAAAATGGTGAATACCAGATCTGGCAGTGGGAAGATCAATCCCAGACCTGATGGTACTTCTTATTCTTATCACAGCCTTGCTTCAGAGCTCTCTGCCTGAAGACGGGCTGTACTGGGTTATTTTCAGCGACCGCGGTGCTGATGTTGGACAGAGGCTACAGATGGCTTCTGCGGATATTCTACAGGGGCCTTCTGCAGACAGAAGAGTGCTTACAGGCTTTACAACAGCCGATGTATATGATCTGCCTCCGTATTCAGAGTATGTTCTCGAAGTAGAGGGTGTTGCCTTGTCTTCCGTAAGAACCTCATCTCGATATCTGAATGCGGTGAGCGTAAGGCTTACACCGTCTCAGGTAGAATTGCTTCTTGGAAAACCGTTTGTTCAGGAAGTACGGTCTGTTGGAGTATCTAATTTCTCTCCGTCTGAAGATATTCCTGCGCCGGACGCTTACGGTCTTTCAATGTCTCAGCTGGAGCAGGTGAATATTCTGGCTTTGCATCAGCGGGGATGGACCGGCGACGGGGTAGTTATAGGCATGCTTGATTCCGGTTTTGAGCTTGTTCACCCCTGCCTTCAATCGGCAGATGTTCTGGATGCATGGGACTTTGTTAACAACGACAGCATAGTGGGATGGCAGCCGGAAGACTCGCTTAATCACCCTTCGCACGGAACAAAAACCCTTTCCCTTATCGCGGGATACCAGCCAGGCTCTTTCGTGGGCGGTGCTTTTAACTCTTCTTTCATTCTTGCAAAGACCGAGGATGTTAGCGATGAATATGAGCAGGAAGAGGATTTCTGGGTGGCCGGGCTGGAGTGGCTTGAGGCTGGTGGTGCTGATCTTGTTAGCAGTTCACTGGGTTATATAGACTGGTACGAGCCAAGCCAGATGGATGGGAACACGGCAGTTACCACCATCGCCGCTGACATTGCTGCCTCAAGAGGTATGGTCGTGTGGAATTCTGCAGGCAATAGCGGCCCGGGAGAGACCAGCCTTGTTGCCCCTGCAGACGGTGATTCTGTTTTTGCAGTGGGTGCGGTTGATGGAGCCGGGCTGATAGCATACTTTTCCAGCCGTGGTCCAACTGCCGATGGCAGATTCAAGCCGGATGGCTGTGCCAGAGGTTCTAATGCTGTGTTCGCAACTTACAACGGAACCGGTTACTCCTCCGGCGGAGGCACCAGTTTTGCCGCACCTCTTGTTGCATCTGCAGCGGCTTGCATTTCGTCAGCTCACCCCGACTGGGGAATGATGAGAGTGTATGAGGCTCTTAAAATTACAGCAGATCGCTACAGCAATCCTGACAACACATACGGTTATGGGGTAATTGATGCCCTTGAAGCAGTGAAATACCGGTCTGTTATTGGCCAGGTTCGAAGAAGCGATACAGGTGCTCCTCTTTCCATGTGTAATGTCACAGTTGCTATGGAGTCAGGTTCACCAGTTCATACTGTCACCAACGATAAGGGTTTCTTTGCCATTGAGCCGGGAAGTTTTGGCAGTTTTTCTGCAACCTGTACCGGCTGGGGGGCTCCCATCCCATTTAACGGGGTTCTTGATGAGAGCGGTATAGAAATAATCATATATGTAGACCCTGTAGATTCAGATGATTCTGCTTCAGTTTATCCCAATCCGTCCTCAAGTGATTTCTACGTGGGGTTTGATGTGGTGAATTCAGTCTCAGATGTTTCTTTTTCTGTCTACACCCTTGCGAATGAAAGAATATTTAACGAAGAAAGAATTTCAGTATTGCCCGGCTGCTACAGAGCCCCACTGCCGGGGCAGGCAATTTACTGGAATGGATCAAACACTAATGGCGAGCAGGTTGCGTCGGGTCAATACATTGGAATGCTAAAGATTGGTGATTCTGTACAGCTGCTTAATCTTGCTCTGATCAGAGGCATGGAAAAGGACTGAATTTGAACAGCAGAATAACAAGAATTCTTCTGCCGCTGGCAGTTATAGCCGGCCTGGCATTTTTTGGCTTAATTGATCTTTCCCTTCTTCCCATGGATGATCCTGATTTTCAGGCTACCCTTGCCACAATTGGAATTTATATGATCTGGTCAGTTCTCGAAAGTGGAAGAGAAACCAATTCATCCAGGA
>JAOZLN010000260.1 GCA_029934845.1 Candidatus Sabulitectum sp. | reverse complement strand
AGGAGAAAAGATCGCACCATCAACTGTTGCCGGGCTGCTTCTTGTTGTAGGAGGTATTCTCATAGAGAAGCGTTCACGGGGGAGAGCTTTATGAAAAGTGGATCACTGGTGGAAGTGTGCACTGGCTCTCTGTCTGATTCCATCACAGCATTCAAGGCCGGGGCCAACAGGATAGAACTGAATTCCTCACTTGAGCTGGGGGGGCTTTCTGCTTCTCCGGGAACATTGATCGCAGTGGTCAGTTCCATCGAGATTCCAGTCATCGCCATGGTAAGACCTCGCTCTGGCGGTTTTGTCTATTCTGCAGCAGAGAAAAAAGCCATGCTTCTGGATGCAGAGTTTTATCTTTACCATGGGGCAGCAGGGATAGCCGTTGGAGCATTTGCACCGGAAGGCGGGATCGATACTGTTTTCGTTAGAGAGCTGAGAAAACTTACAGGAAAGAACGACCTCGTGTTTCACAGAGCTTTCGATCTTCTTCCTGATCTGCTTCGATCTTCCGTAATTCTTGTCGAGCTGGGAGTGGATAGAATTCTTACCTCGGGCGGCTGCAGAACGGCCTGGGAAGGAAGGCATATTATCAAGGAATTGATCAATTACTCCAGTGGACATATTGAAATAATGCCTGGTTCCGGCATCAACTCTTCGAATGCAGAAGCTGTTGTAAAGTATACTGGTTGTTCTCAACTGCATGGCTCATTCTCGAAGAAGACAGAATACCCACAAGCCGCTGCAGAAGTTTTAACCTCATATGGTATGGAGACCTCTTTCTCTGAAATTAAAAGAACGATAAGTAATTTAAGTAATTGACCCGGCATCCCTTTCATCCCGAATTCTTCTATATTATGGTAAGGGTAGGTAATTACAGTGATCGAGATAAAAGAGGAAACCAGTCTTAAAGGGAAAACAATTCTGGTGGTGGACGACGAAGAGGCCATCAGAAAAATAATCAAGATATATCTTTCAGAGCTGGAAGTTTCTGTGGTTTTTGCAGAATCTGCTGCTCATGCTCGCGACTGTCTGGCCAAATTCAATATAGATCTTATACTCAGCGATATTGCCATGCCCGGTGGCGAGACAGGCATTGACCTTCTTGGCTGGTGTCGCACTGAGCGAATTCTTGCTCCTTTCATTCTTTTGTCGGGGTTTATATCTGCAGAAGATGTGCGTTATGCGTTTTCCAAGGGTGTTCAACATGTAATACACAAGCCTTTTAAAAAAATTCAGCTTATTGAGGCAGTACTTTCATCTTTCGCCATATCAGATGCATACGGGAATCTGTTAAACAGTTACATAAAAGAGATCGAGTTGAATCAGCAGCTTTTCATGGCCGCTATCGACGGATTTGCTGCTGCAATAGGAGCCAGAGATGGATACACCCTGCAGCACTCTGAGCAGGTTGCAGAATATGCAGTTCTTCTTTCCAGAAAAATCGGTCTGGACGAGAAGAATATTCAGATCGCAAGGATTGCAGGCAAACTTCATGATATTGGCAAGATCGGTGTGCCGGAGAATATCCTGCTTAAAAAAGGTACTCTTACTGAAGCAGAATTCAGAATAATGAAGAGCCATCCGGCAAAAGCAGCAGAGATACTGGGTTCGCTTCCATCGCTTGCTTCTGTAATAGACGGAGCAAGGCACCACCATGAGAAGTTTGACGGTACAGGTTACCCTGACGGCTTGAAAGGAATGGAAATACCGCTTATGGGAAGAATTCTTGCAATCTGCGATGCTTTCAGTGCCATGACCACTGAAAGACCATATCGCTCCGCAATTCCGCCTGGAAAAGCAAGGGATGAAATTAGAGCTAATGTCCTGTCGCACTTCGACCCTGAGCTCGCCGCAGCTTTCCTTTCTATTCCTGAGATCGCAGAAGCTTAACCGCTGAGCTGAATCAGAGGGTGATTATTTTCGTATATTCTTCCTTTGTTTTCAAGTGTACTGTTTTCGGACATGCTCCTGGGAAGAAAACTCACGAAAGGAATTGCCATGGGCAGGTCGGTTAAACATCTGTTTGTTACCGGAGGAGTTGTCTCATCTCTTGGAAAAGGAATAACCGCTGCTTCTGTGGCTTTGCTCTTGAAACAGCGTGGTTATTCGGTGTTTCTGCAGAAACTTGATCCGTACCTGAATGTAGATCCGGGAACTATGTCACCCTATCAGCATGGTGAGGTTTTTGTTACTGATGACGGAGCAGAAACTGATCTTGATCTTGGACACTATGAGCGTTTTGCCGGAGTAACATGTACCAGGCAGAGCAACTATACCACAGGTCGTATTTACTCCAATGTTATTCAAAGAGAGCGACAGGGTGGGTATCTTGGAGGTACGGTCCAAGTTGTTCCTCATGTTACTGATGAAATTAAAAAAGCTGTTCTGTCTTGCGCTGACGAAGATGTTGACATTGTTATCACAGAGATCGGTGGAACCGCAGGGGACATTGAATCAAGCCCTTTTCTTGAGGCATTGAGACAACTCAGAGTTGAGCTTGGTCCGGAGAATGCTGTTTTTGTTCATCTTGTTCTCTTACCCTATTTGAATGCTTCGGGTGAGTTGAAAACAAAGCCGGCTCAGCAGTCTGCTGGAATCATGCGCTCTATTGGTATTATTCCCGATGTATTTATCTGCCGTACTGAAGTTGCAATGGAGGAGGAGCATTTTAAGAAGCTTTCTCTTTTCTGCAGTGTACCAAGGGCAGCTGTTATTGAGGAAAAGGATGTAAAGAATTCGATTTATGAAGTGCCCATCGAGCTTGCAAAACAGGGACTTGATTCTTTGATCCTGAAGAAATTCGGGTTAGCGGAGAATGTGCTTGATCTCGATAAATGGAAGCTAATGGTTGCAAGTGCCATTAACCCCGATGCCGGTCAGGTCACCATTGCTGTTGTAGGAAAATACATGGCACTCCGGGATGCCTACAAGAGCATTTTTGAGGCTCTTGCTCACGGGGCTATTCACAGAAGACTGGATCTGAAGATAAAAAGCATTGAGGCAGAGGAGCTTCAAACTGGTGATCTGGATGATATTCTGGGCAACGTTAATGGAATTCTGGTTCCAGGCGGGTTTGGCTACCGAGGGCTTGCAGGCAAGATTGAAGCAGTTAGATACGCCAGAGAAAAGGATATACCGTTCTTTGGAATATGTCTTGGTTTGCAGTGTGCGGTAATTGATACTGCAAGAAATGTTGCCGGACTGTTGGGCGCTAACAGCCTTGAGTTTGAACCAGAAACTTTGCATCCTGTTATTTCTTTAATGGATGAACAGAAGAAGGTTGTTAATAAAGGAGGAACTATGAGGCTGGGATCGTATCCAGCCCTCCTCGATGAAGGTTCCAGGGCCGCGGAGGCTTACGGAGTTACCGGTATTAGCGAACGGCATAGACATCGTTTTGAATTTAACAATCTTTACAGAGATCAGATAAATGAAGCGGGCTTGAAGCTTACCGGGCTTTCTCCAGATGGCAGTCTTGTTGAAGTTGTTGAAAGACCTGATAATAAATGGTTTGTAGCTGTTCAATTTCATCCTGAATTCAAGAGTCGCCCTCTTGATCCTCATCCACTGTTCAGTGCATTTATAGATGCCGCTTTTCGGGGGAAGCAGAAATGAAAAAAGAAGTAGGAGAGTATTGCGGTTTATGCGGTGTTATTGGTGCGGAGGAATCTGTCTCAGCCCTGGTTGCTGAAGGGCTTTTTGCACAGCAGCATCGAGGGCAGGAAGCTTCAGGCATAGCAACCCTTGATGGTTCAGGAGAGATTTTGCTGCAGAAGAAGAATGGGCTTGTGTCAGAACTAATGTTAGACTTCCCGGACACAATGCGATCTAAAGATGTTCTTGCCGGGATAGGTCATGTAAGGTATGGTACTTTTGGTGGTTCTTCTGTGGTCAATGCACAACCAATTCTTGTAAGAATGGCCGATATTCCCGTTGCAATTGCACACAATGGTACCATCAGTAATGCAGGTGTTATTCGTAGAAGTCTGCAAAGAAAAGGTCATATTTTCCAGACAAATACCGACACGGAGATCGTGCTGCATCTTATGAGCAGA
>JAOZLN010000259.1 GCA_029934845.1 Candidatus Sabulitectum sp. | reverse complement strand
AGTGGGAGAGCTTTCAGTTATTGATGACAGCCCTGCATCTGCATATGTAGTTGGCGCTGAAGACAGTCGATTGCTCGAAGTTGATGAAACCTCATTCTGGCAGATGATCTCCGAGTCACATGCCTTTGCCTGCAACATGCTTCTTCTTCTTTCGAACAGAATGCGAACATCCGACAAGGCTCTGCTTGGTAACATTCGCTTAAGAAGAAGATTTCAGCACGATGCCATGTTTGACTCTCTTACCGAGATGCATAACCGCAGGTGGCTTGATATTCAGCTGCCCAGACTTATCAAAAGACACATTCGCAGCAAAAGCCCGCTTTGTATCGTAATGTTTGATATAGATCATTTCAAAAAATACAATGACAGTTACGGTCATGACGCAGGAGATCATGTTCTGGCACAGGTTTCAAGAACCATTATGCAGTGCCTTCGGCCCACCGATCTAAGTGCCCGCTTTGGCGGCGAGGAATTTGTGATAATGCTTTCGGGAGTAGCCATGGAGCTGGCCTGGATCGTAGCAGAAAGACTCAGGAAGGCCATAGCAGCCCAGCAAGTTGTAACCTACGACGGAGGGGGGCTGCCAGCGGTGACCGTTTCAATGGGAATTGCAGAAAGCAGAATGGATGATGACGCGGATTCACTGTTGAAAAGGGCAGACACTGCGATGTATAAGGCTAAGAATGCCGGTCGCAACAGAACCTGTCGGGAATAGCATATGAGCATTCATTTAACATCACTGTTCATCTCTTCCATTTTAAACAACTCTGTTATTTTACCACCTCGGAATTTTCTTTACTCCTGTCTCCTGTCTGTTGCAGCAATTATCTCTTTCTCCATTGCAATTGTTGCATGGAGGCGCAGAAAGACGGGCCCCGCCGCTTTGTCTATCGCTCTTTTGATGCTGGCCTCCGCATGGTGGGGTCTTACCTACGCAATACACTGGTCTTCTCTGTATTCTCCGTTTCCCATGTTCTGGTTGAATTCAACCTATCTTGGTGTGGTGATAGTACCAACTGCCTATTTGGTTTTTGCACTGCATTTCACAGGTAACGGCAAGTTGCTGAACAGACGAACCACGAGTTTTCTTGCTATTGAACCCATTCTGACCCTTGTGATCCTATGGACGGACAGGCTACACGGACTGTTCTTCTCAGAGTTGCAACCGGCAAATGGCAGCGCGATCCTTGACGGGGGCTTCTGGTTCTGGTTGAACATCGTCTATTCCTATCTATTGATTCTGATTGCATTCGTGCTTCTTGCCAGATTCGCCATGAAGGCAGATCGTTTAAGCAGGAAACAGGCTGTCCTGATCCTTTTAGGTTCACTTGTTCCATGGGTCAGCAGTGTAATTAGCGTACTGGACGTTGCTCCTCTAACCGATATTGATCTTACACCATTTGCTTTTACGATCACAGGTGCAGCATTTGCCTTTGCCCTGTTTCGCCTGAATCTGCTCACTATTGTTCCCATGGCCAGAGATGCTCTTGTGGAGGTGATGACAGACGGTTTCTTTGTTGCTGATCTTAGAAACCGGGTAGTTGACATCAATCTGGCTGCACAGAAGTATCTGGGGTTGAACAAGGCATCTATAGGGAAGAACGCAGAAGAACTTTTCAAAAATACTCCGGATCTGGTTGCTCTCTACAGAGATGTTAAAGATGGGCAGTTTGAATTCTTTACTGAGTACTACGGCCAGCGCCATCTGGATATGAGAGTTGTTCCCCTCTACGATGAGAGGAAGGAATTCACAGGGCGGCTGTTCATTTTCAGAGATATCACAAAGAGAAAAACAGCTGAGATGGAGATCAAAAAGGCAAATGATCAGCTGAAACATCAGCTTTCCGAGATCAAAACCCTGCAGACGGAACTGCAGAGGCAGGCAGTTCGCGATCCATTAACCGAACTTTATAACCGCAGATATCTTGAGGAAACTCTTGAAAAGGAACTGTCCAGAGCTGATAGAGAAGGAACAACGCTCTGTATCCTCATGCTTGATATTGATCATTTCAAAGCGTTCAACGATACATACGGACACAGAGCGGGAGATGCCGTACTTCGTGAGCTGGGGAAACTGCTGCTTCAGAACACCCGTGAAGGTGGAGACATTGCGTGTCGCTACGGAGGCGAAGAGTTTGTAATCGTTTTTACCAACACATCGTTGCAGCATGCAGGACAAAGAGCAGAGGAGTTCCGTACAACCTTTGAAACGATGCAGGTATCTGTGGGAGAAGACCAGTTATCAGCAACCGCATCAATCGGAGTGGCAGCCTTTCCTGTTCATGGTTCTACTGGAGAGGCAGTTCTGCACGCTGCAGATACAGCGCTCTACCAGGCAAAAGAGGCAGGTCGCAATCGTACTGTTGTTCTGGACCACCCACAGCCTCGGGAGACATGATGCTTAGTTTCTACATTTCATAATTAGTAATGTGAGAATTACCTGTTCTTTACAAGATACAGAGGTCTCTGCTCATGCGGGTTTCTCCAGGTATTCACAGCTTCCATCATCACAGGATCATCGGAAATGCAATCTATAAAATCGTTCCACTGATCTTCCCGAAGCAGCCCGTAATCACCGCTCAGGCGAATGAAGTACTGTTCCGCCCGCTCCGGGCTCAGATAATAAGCAACCTCATCCCTGAGGATTCCAGCTGTTATCCGCCACACTCTGTCACTCTCGTAATAATCTTCCGGTGCCCAGGGTAATGCATCAATTTCATATTTGAAGGTTATCATCTCCGCAAGCGCCTTGTGGGCTATTATCAGTTCAAAATCTATGCTTGACAGAGCCCCGGCGACCTCCCCTGCCAGTTCCTCATACAAGGAATAGGGAGGATCATGTGTCTCAGATATGTAAGACCCGTGGGTGTAGAGGGAAAGCGCCAGCATTGCCAGAAAAACCAGCACAGGAAATATCTCTGTCTTCAGCTTTCCTTTAAAAAGATGCAACTGTAGAAGCTTATCTACAACAAGCTTAAGGTATGGAATGCATACAAGGGGAAGCATTAGCATTGTTCCGAAGAAGAGCCTGTATGAAAGCCCTGTAAGTGAGAACCTGACGAAGGGAAAAAAGCCGATCAGACTCAGAATGATAAGGATGTAATACTCTCTGCCGATCCGCATGAAAATGAACCTGTTCCTGACCAGAAGCAGAACACCTGTGAGCAGCAGTAGTGCAGCTGCAGCATAGATCTCTACACGCCATGCAGGCGTAAGTCTGAACAAACCGAAAGTATTGATGAATGATGAAGGCACAAAGATAGGATTACTTGAAAGGTCTCCTGTAATTCTTTCGAGATCATGAGTGGAAGGCGCCAGTGGAAGCCTGCTGGAAATGAGAAGGACAAGGAAGAGGAATACAGAGCCGATGAGAAGGATCAATCTGCCTTGCTTTCTTCCGCTTCCAGACCATAATTGTTTTAACAGAGTCATGACTCGGGGCGCAGAATACAGCACCAGGAAGAACAGCAACAGAATCGCCGAAAACCTGTGAGTAAAGAATGCAGCCAGGAACAGCAGCAGTGAGCCGGATATTCTCAGAAACCACCCGCCTTTTGAATAGACATCACTGTTCCTGTATCGGGAAGAACTGAATACCGAAGCCATGAAGAAAAAGAACAGGGCAAAACCCAGAAGGTTCTTGGGGAACTGTGCGAAAAAGTAATTCATCGAAGGGCTCATTGCAGAGGCTGCTGCTGTGAGTAGAGCGGTATAAAGAATCTTCTTCCTGCGATAACGGCCCGATGACTTTAGAAGTGAGAGTGTTATGGTGAATACCGATAGAACAAACAGTAGTTTGATAAACACCGTGCTCATCCTGTACGAAACCACATAATCCCCGGTAATAGCGTGAAAAGCCAGAAGTGGCACATAAACAAGAGAATACTCCGGGGAATGCATAATGCCGGTATTATTCAGGGACTGAACCTGCACAAGGTAATAGTAACCATCCCAGCCGCAGGCATATTCTGTCTGATACACACTGGAAAGACCGCTGACAACAACGATTCCGGACAGGATAAGTAGCAGTATGTAACAGATTTTTCCTGACAGA
>JAOZLN010000037.1 GCA_029934845.1 Candidatus Sabulitectum sp. | reverse complement strand
TATTAGAAGAACCACTGTGACACCATAAAAAATCATAATTTTGTTCTCCGTAATGGATCAGAAACACCAGTAGTCTCCGATGAAACTTCTTTTCTGCCTTTGATGCAGAAAAAAGAACTTGCACCCCACGCGCGATACCAGGTTCCGTTATTAATGTTCTCCCTGTGCATTTTCTTGTATTCCTCTCTTAAAGCATCAGCCCGCTTCATGTAGCGGTAGTATGAAGATAAGGAACCACCTCCTGCAAGGAAGTATTCTTTGAACTCCCGTCTGTTTATCTTATCTTCTTCGTTTTCCTCAAGGTGTTTCTTTGCCATCTCAACCTGATATTTCTGCCGGGGAGTCTCGTATGGAGGCTGAATGAAGTTGCACGTATCATTACATCTTGAGTCTATCTTTATCAACCCCAGGTCACGCATCATCATTGGTATCTTCACGGCAATGGAGAAATCTCCATGACCAAGTTTCTTTCTGCCACGAGCCCAGGTCATCATCATACGGTGATGCTGAAGTATGTAATCATCAGAAATACTGTTCTCAGAAAAATCTGCAACCATCATGGATGCAGACAAGTTATCCGGTTCATTACACATGATCAATCCGCCGGGTTTAGTCACCCGGATCATCTCTTTAAGTGCCTTCTCCGGAAATTCAAGGTGCATCAGCAGAGTCTGACACATTGTCCAGTCTGCAAAGCCATCAGGGTACGGCAGCCTGTAGGCATCTCCCTGCTGAAATGATGCAATGCCACCCTGTGACCATGCACTGCTCAGAGAGTATGCCTCATCGATAAGTTGAGATGATTGATCAAGACCAAAATAGCGACCTTTGTGACCGAAATACTTCCAGAATGTCCAGCCCAGATAACCCAGACCGCATCCCACATCTACTACTGTCATGCCCTGCCTTAAATCCATCCACCGAGAATACATTTCTATTGTATCGTCGCGCCACAGGTGTTTTCTCTGTTCGACTATCATTTTTTTCAGATGATTCTCTGCCCAGTCCTTGTTTTGCATAAGACCCCCTGATTGGTGTTTCCACCTCTATCTATAACACTTCAACAGGTCTTAAAGCACTTGACTGATTGAAGCCATTTGGCTATGAAAGGCAGTGTGTTTGATTGTTTGAATAACGGAAGGAAAATAATGAAGTATCTTTTGATCTCCATGATTCTACTTGTTGCATCAGTGGCTTCTGCTGATTTTACCTGGACAGAGAATTTTGATTCTTACGATTCAGGTTCAGGCCTTAACGGTCAGGGTGGCTGGTTCTGCTGGGATAACAACCCTGCGTATGATGGTTACATCTATGCCGGACAGTCACAGAGTGCTCCCCATTCTCTCGAGATAGAGCCCACTTCTGACATGGTACAGGAATTCAACATCATGTCCGGTGAAGCTGTAATTACTGCATGGAATTACATTCCTACAGGCTCATCAGGCAAGCAGTATTTCATCCTTCTTACTGTTTACATGGGTCCGGACAGCGACTGGGCACTTAACATGTCTTTCGATTCCGATGCCGGTGTCGTAGCCACTGTTGAGGGTACTGCAACAACTGGAATCGTTTATGATCAGTGGGCCGAAGTTAAAGTCGAGATCGATCTTGCCGGAGACTCCCAGAGCATTTACTACAACGGAACCCTCCTTGAAACTGTTCAGTGGAGCCCAACCAGCGGTATCTACCAGTTTGGTGCTGTAGATCTGTTCAGCGATGGCGGAAGTTCCATCTTCTGGGACGACCTCGACGTTACTGCTACCGAGCAGTCCCTGACACCTAGTACCTGGGCAGTTATCAAGAGCTCATTCTAGTAGAACCTGCAAGTATTTCTTGAAGGGGAGCTGAAAACAGCTCCCCTTCTTCGTTTCTGTAATTACTGCAAAACCGATGTAATGCACTTCTCTACAAATTCAGTAAACCCGTAAGACTGGCCAGAACGGGAATGGTCTCCTTTTCCAGTTCCCTGGCTTCCTTAAGATGCTCTATCTTCTTTGCTTTTGAAAGCTTCTTGTCGCTCACGGCAAGAAGTATCTCGCTGATCCGGGCGTACATATCCTGAAGCTTTACTGTGACCAGTGAAGATATGGAATGAGTTCCCGCAATTTCTCCGAAGTAAAGTGCTCCCTGCTTTCTGCACTCGGACCAGACTGTTCCATTCCACCAGTTACCGTGCTCAGTTCCGTAACCTTTTTTAATGCCCTTAAGCCAGACATCATACCCTGCCACCCCTGAAGTGTATGGCTTCGTCGTATAACCAGATGGATTCTCGTTCAGGTCTTTAACGTATTCAAGACTCTTTCTAATCGCAAAAAGCGGATCTGGAAGTTCTATCTTTTCAAAACTGTAAAAGCAGGCATGGATCTCATCTTCCCATTCATCCCAGCTGCCGAAAGAGAGATGTGCCAAAGGGTGTTTACACTCCCAGGGCTGTGTACACAAAAATCCAGATCCGTCAGATCCTGTGATCAGTTGATGATCCATATTTAACACAGAACACGGATTTCCCTTTTCAAGCTCGACCAGGATAGCCTTCTCAAGAGTGTTTCTTTCCCCCGGGGTACTGTCACTGGAGAAAAAACCATGCTTTTTCATGCGGATCCCACAGTTTTCCAGAAGGGCAATGAATGGATCGATATTCCAGCAGTAAGGACCACTGGGACAGATAGCATCGTGTATGTTCAGAAAAAAGGCATGCCCGGTTCTTCCGTAAAGAGATGGCGTACTCAGGTCGATATCAAAATAATCTGCAACACCGCGGATCACTCCCATAAGAGAGGTATTGAACGGGGCCTGTACAATATCCATCTTCATTTTCGGTCCTCCTTTTTGCAGTCTTCGAAAAACTCCAGACTCTTTATCAGAATAAGACATGGATTCTCTGCCCCCCATAATTCCGGCATTTCCTCCAGAGGCAGAAAGCCCATTGAAAAATAGAATTCTCTTGTTTTTGCGTAATTCTTATCGGGGTTGGACTGGCTGAGTGTTTTAACCTGAAGGAATTTAACGCCCTGTGCAGCAAGATCAGACTCTGCTTTCTTCAGTAAAGCCCTGCCAATTCCCATTCTGTGAAATTCCGGCAGAATTCCCATTACATGAATTTCTGCACTTTCAGAGAAATGCTTCTCAACTGAAAGAAATCCTGCAACCTTTTCATCTGCCAGGGCGAGGTAGGTTGGCAGGCGATCCACCTTGTCCACATATGCCTGAAGAGCACTTTCAATACCGAACCACTCCGGCAGACTTCGCAGAACAACCTCACATTCGGCTGCCTGCTTAAGCTCTGCTGCTCTTATGCAAAAATCCATAATACCCCTGTGTGTAGCTTCTTCTGAAATACACAATGAATTCTAACCAAAATATTTGGTTTGTCTATGTTAAAATAGTAAGACTCTTTACTTCTCGCCATCTGTAAGAACTGTAAAGCGAACTGAATCCATTCCCGTTGAAGATCTCAGGAATACAATGTAAATACCCGAAGAAAGCATTCCTGAAAAATCGGCATTTATCGTTCCTGATAATCCTGGCTGCAGGTCAAGTCGGGAAACAACCCTTCCAGCCAGATCGTACAAAATGGCCTCAAGAGGCTGAGAGGAACTCTGATATTCAACAGAGAATGTTCCGTTTGAAGGGTTCTCTGCAACTAGTTGCAGACTAACATAATTAGTAACTCCATCCCAACCGGGATTAGCTTCACCCGGGGTCCCCGGGGGAAGTGCCGCACGCCAGTTTCCAGGCGATAACCCAAAGTCTGGTGAATATCGGAGGTATATGATACCTGTCTCATCCACCGGCCAGCAACTATCCCATCCCATACGAAATACAGGAGTACCCAGGCTGTTGAACAAACCCAGAGAGTCCTCTTCAGAATCAAGACTGAAATTCAGCTGGAAGGCTTCTGAAATATGCTGTTCTTCCCGGGGAGGATCCTCCCAGGCAACAAGAAACTTCCCGGGTGAAAGAATGGTACCATTGGGGAATACAGAGATATTCATCTGGGAATCCATCAGATACCATCCGGACATATCAGCAGCTTCGCAGCCGGAGTTATAAAGTTCTACCCAATCTGACCCTTCCCCCATGGATATCTCACTGGGAATAACCGGAGGAAATGGTATTGGAATGGAGTCTCCCCCTTCTATGCTCCATGAGTACATCTGATGCCATGACGGATCATCAAGTACCAGTTGCCTGTCAGCTGGATAAGCAGCTCCTGCATCGCCGAATATCTGACCGGAATAGAAGTGTTCCGCCAGATATGCATTGTTTGTAAGAAAAAACGTTTCCCCTGGATCTATCAGAATTGACTCTGGAAGAAAAACTGTTCCCGAAGGATCTCCTATTCTGAATAAACACAAGCTTAGATCCTGTACAAAATCAGCGGTATTCGTCACAGGAAGCATCCAGAGGTTATCTCCGCTCCACACTGGAAAACCAGGAGAAAAAGAAGAAGGCACCAGCGGCGCCAGAGCTACCCTGGCTCCAGGAGCAGGCACTGCCCATGCTCCACAATTCTTGAGTGACCATGACGGGAAAAAAACAGGCAGACGGCAGGGCTTTACTCTGGGGCCGAATGCCATTCTTACAGAGTAGGTTCCAGGAGGAACATCAAAGGAGAATTCGTATTCTTCATCATCATCTTCAGGCAGAAAATGCATTTCCTCGTCTGCTCCATCAGTAGAAAGCAGAAGGATCACTCCGTCAGGATCTCCCCCTTCCAGATCAAGCTCGAATTCAAGCTGATCGCCAAGGTCAAGACAGGAGGATATTTCATAACTCTCAATAGTCGATGCCGGGTCGGCAAGATAAACTGCTGCCAGGAATGATGCTCTTGCCTCAATATCATCCGAAAGCACTGTACAGATAGAATCAAACTGGGTTGGAGTGTACTGGTAGTAGGGATCCACTGCCAGATCATCCCGAATCAGCAGCCTTATGGAATCCACAACTTCCGGGAATTCCTCCTCCATTATTCTTGCAGAAGAGGCCATCAGGAAATTAAACATCTGAGCATTTTCCCATGACTCAAAAAGTACTCTGGCCACACCGGAATAGCGAATATCATCCAGACTGTTCTTTTCCACCCAGCCGGGAATGTACTCACCGGGCATATTGCCGAAAGAGGCATCCCGATCCCATGGATAGACATGCCAGCGGCCCTGCCACAGATGCAGATAGAAGTTCTTTATCACACCGTCTCTGTTCGAGATGGCTGTTTTTACCGCAAGAAGGGCAAGAAACTCTTCCGTTGCCATAGAGGCAGCATCTCCCCTGAAACAGTCTTCAATAAACCCTAGAAGCTGATCTTTGTAAGGGTCGCTGTCTATCTTGGGATCAAAACTGTGGGTACCGGGTGTGTGGGCATACTGACACACTATCCTTCCCATGGGATGTACACTCTTGAAAAGAGCACCGTACCCATAACCGTTCCTCTCTAGAAAAAGTCTGTCGATCCGTTCTATCCGCTCGTAAACCCCCATATTAGTACCGTTAACAGACAATGTAACAAACTCGGTCTCAGGGGCTGGGTACCCAAGCTCTCTTGTAAGCATATGCCCCAGTGTGTTCCGCATAAGGGCAGGGTCAAGAAACTGAGCACTGAGCAGGATGTGCCCGCCGCAGGGAAAAATATCGTCTTCATTCAGAGAAATATGCCAGCTCTTCTTAAGCAGATGCAGGCTGGCTCCGCCTCTGAAGGCAATTGTGCAGTCAGCAGTAAGGGTGTCAAGCGAAACGGTTGCCGGTATCTGCAGATCCTCTGTGTAATGCTCATAGAGGTACTCCAGTTGAGCCGGATCCACAGTTACAGAGTATCCCGGCAGCAACAACTGCAAAAAGAGAGAGACAACAAAGATCATGAGGTGCTGAGCATTTCAGCCATTTGAATACACCAGCAGAATGAAATGGCAAACATCGAATTCTCCCCCTGTGCAACTGCAAGTGTCAAACTCTGCATTCCTTCTCCTCCACTTGAAACCGCCCTCACTCAGTGGGAAAATACCAGAAAACCAGAGGTAAACCAATTGGGATCAAGCGGGGTTGACGCAACTGTACTACTGTACTATTACTGTGGTACAATTATCAGAAGGAGAGAAGATGCTCAAAATCGATGCCGGCTCAGCAGTACCTGTGTACGAGCAGCTGAAAAGGCAGATCAAGCTGGGGATAGTTTCAGGTGAATATCCACCGGACAGCCGAATGCCTTCAATAAGACAGCTCGCCTCGCAGCTGACCATCAATCCCAACACCATAGCCAAGGTTTATCGTCAGCTGGAAAGCGAAGGATTCCTGCAGTCAAGAACCGGTTCAGGCTTCTTTGTCAGACTGGAGCAGGAACACATAGATGAGACCAGAAAAACGCTCCTGGCTGAAATGGCTGAAGAATTCATCTCGAAATCGGTTGAACTTGGCTTTACGCCCGAGGAACTCATTAACACAATTTCTATAAAGCTTGAGAGGAAACCGGCAAATGATAAAATTAAGTAAAGTAACCTGCGGGTACGGCAAAAATCCGGTTCAGTCAGACATTTCCTTTGATATCAACGAAGGCGATGTGGTGATGATAACAGGCCCCAACGGAGTTGGTAAATCAACACTGCTCAAGGTTCTGGCAAGCATCCTCTATCCCACAAGCGGTTCAATTGACTACGGCTGGCCAGACACAAAAGACCCCAGACAGTTCATAGGCTACCTGCCTGACAGCCTCAGCATCTACAAATCCATGAAGGTAAAAGACCTGGCAGAATTGCACTGGAATGCATTCAAGGTTAAACCCGACCCTCTCCCCCTGCTGGAGGAAGCATCCATAGACTGGAATTCAAGGATCAGCGATCTATCAGTGGGTCAGAAGGCCATTTTCCACCTTTCACTTATTCTTTCCACAAACCCGAAGCTCATTCTAATCGACGAGATCCTTCACACTGTTGATCCACATCTGCGCAACATGGCACTGGAAACACTTGTAAAAACCATGGCAGACAGAAACCCCACAGTGGTAATGGTGAACCTGAACTACAACGAGGTTGAACACCTGGTGAACAGGGTGATCTTCCTGACGAAAACCGGCATCCTGCTGAATGAATCAACAGAGTACCTTCTGGAAAACGCCAGACTGGTCATTGCAGACAAAACTCCTGAAAATGTAAAAGTGCTTGCAACCAGAGCTCACGGAGGCAGAACCGAGCACCTTGTTGTTTCAAAAGAGGGTGAACAGATGAAACTCTCAGACATCCTCACAATGCTCATGGGCAGCACCTACCAGAAGAAGAAGTAGAAGGGAGTACATAATGTGGAAAAAAGAAATCACAGACACTCTGAAACAGACCGCCCTGGTACTTAGCTTCCTGCTGCTTATGCCGATTATCTTCGGCATCAATCAGATGAGATTCAGCGGCGAATCTCTATCCTTTTCATGGTACATAGACTGGGGAATGAGTTTTCTTCTTCCAATACTTATGCTCTACCTCTCCTACATGATGTTTGCTTCAGAAGACTCAGACGGGGCAATTGAATATTTGAAAAGTCTCCCTGTCAACAAATGGAAACTGCTTGCCATCAAAATTCTTCCAAGATTCGCTGTAATTGTGGTCATAGCCTTTGTGTACCACAGCATTTTCAGGAGTGATTTTGTGCATTCGGGAAGATTCTTCTACTTTTATTACAGTCCTGGATCACTGTCACTTCTTAAATCCTTAACTCTGATCATTACACCGTTGTTCTTCGGTTTCATGCTGGGGATATCCAGCAGAAGCAATGTTTTCCTGGCTTTGGCTTTTCTGTTAACTGTATCGTACTTTGTTTTTGCAGGATACAACTTCATGAGTTTACTGAGTCGCCACTTTTACCGTTTATGGTGGTCAGTATTCCACAACACCATACCCAGCTTCTTTGTACTGGATTCCGTTTTACGGATATTCCTTCCAACACTGCTGCCTGTGCTTGTTCTTGTTCCTGTTTTCAAATCATGGGATGTCTCTTCCGGAACAATCAGAAGTCAGATAATGCTGAAGCGAATGGCAGTGCCAATAGCACTGATCATCGCTCTGTTCGCTTTCGATCATCTCTCTTTACTGTATTACTTTAGGAAGGTAACCACTTTATGAGAAATGAAATCATGGATACACTGAAACAGACTGCTCTGGTGCTCAGCTTTCTGCTGCTGATCCCGATTGTGTTCCTGGTGAACAGCATGATACTCCAGGATAATCCTCCGTTTTCGTACTACCTCACTTCAGGAGTTATGCTGGGTATAATTCTTCTTGCATTTATTCTGGCGTACACAATGTTCAGTTCGAAGAATGCTGAATTCCATCCCCCAGAAAGTAAAGCAAAATGGAAATTCCTTGCTGCAAAAATTCTTCCGAGGCTTACTGTAGTATGGATACTCATGCTGGCCTTCCTGATATTTGGCACTATGCCTCCGGAGCAGATTGCCGGAAGCGCATTTATGCGCATCCTGGGCATCCGTCCGGGAGAGTTTCTTGTGATATTCTGCGTACCTATGCTGATTATGCTGTCGGGCTTTTTTCTGGGTATGGCTGACAGAAAAAGTCCTCTTCTTGCGGGTGGCTTTCTGCTGGCAATGACCTATCCTATTTTTACCGGCCCGAAGATTCTTATCATTGTGTTTAACAAGATATTCATACCATCTAGAATTACAGCGATAGCTACCCTTGATCTGGCAACATTGATAACTGTGCTGCTGCCTTCTGCATTAGCTGTATGTGTACTTATCCCCCTCTATAAATCATTGAATACTTCCTCGGAAAAGATAAAGAGTCAGAGAATGTTGAAACGAATCATCGGACCAGTGGGATTGATAATTATTCTTTCTGCATACGCACTGGTATCATGACAGGAAAACAAGCATGCTGAAAAAAGAGATAATCGACACACTTAAACAGACCGGGTTAGTCCTGAGTTTCCTGGTGATCATTCCCCTGGTCTACGGTGCCAATCAATTCAGACTGGATGAGAACATGACCTTCTTTGTTTACACATTATGGGGGCTGACATTCATCCTTCCGCTACTGACTTTCGTTCTTGCATACACGATGTTCGCGTCAGACGACCGAGAAGGGGCAGCAGAATACCTTAAGTCATTACCGCTTTCAAAATGGAAATTGCTTGCGTTGAAGATTCTACCCAGATCCATACTCATTCTGTTGCTTATGTTTGCCTGCAACAAATACCTGGTTGCTTTCTGGCCCAGGGCCGGGATTTCTACCGCCTGGTATGCCTTTGGCTTTGAAGGCTTCTTGAAAAGCACTCTTATTGTTCTAACGGTGATGGCAAGCGGCTTCGTTTTAGGTATTTCAGACAGAAAAAACCCTTTCCTTGTTCTCTGTCTGCTGGTACCCGTGCTTTTCCTCTACGAAACGCAGTCTCCTTACGGTTCTCTTCTCTCTTCAAAACTGACCTGGCTTTTCTACTTTAACTTCATGGAAGCTCTTGGAATTGAACAGCTCTGGGTATTCAATCTCGGCAGATTTCTCACCTATGTAATTGGAACTGCCCTCCCGGCTGTTCTGCCAATACTGGTTCTAATTCCAGTCTATAAATCGTGGGACTGCTCATCAGAAAAAGTAAGAAGTGAAAGAATAATGAAAAGAATGGCAATTCCAATGGGATTTATCATTGCACTCTATGCTGCATCTGAATTGAAATTGTTCTAAAGGAGATAGAATGTATAAGAAAGAATTCATGGCAACTTTGAAACAGACAATGGTAATTCTGAGCTTTATGCTGCTGATACCAGTGATACACTGGGTTAACGAAATAAGACTTCCCGGAGGCACCTCCTCGCTGGGCACATACATGATGAATGGCGGCTCCCTGTGCTTCGCATTGCTCATTGCCGGACTTGCATACATGATGTTCTCCTCAGAAGACAATGACGATGCGCTGGAATATATTAAAACCCTGCCGAACTCAAAATGGGAACTGCTCAAAATCAAAATACTTCCCAGGTTAGCAGTCCTTCTTGTTCCCGCAATGGCAGCTACTCTATTCTTTGCTCTGCAGCCATCAATAACTGTATTTGAACTGTATTTTCTAGCAATTGCACCTGTATTGCTTTCAATACTGATTGCTCTGCTGTTGGGCTTTCTCCTCGGTTTATCAGATAGAAAGAATCCAATACTAATCGGTTCAATGACTCTGCTTACTTCATATCCAATATTTTTCGGATCCATTCTTGCGCACAGGATTTCTCGATACATCAATGACCAAACCCATGTGGGAATCCCGGCCTACGAGTACGCTCCGGTCTACTTGTACGCTCTTGTGTACTTTGCAGTCATAACTGTCCCTGTATTGATCACGCTGTATCTGCTGTTACCAGTTTACAAATCATGGGATTGTACAGCAGGAAAAGTAAGAAGCCAGGCGCTTCTGAAACGGCTGGCAGTTCCTTCGATTTTAATCGTACTTCTATGGGCGGCACTGCTCAAAGGGTAAACAAACTGATAAACCACCTATACATGTTTTCAACAAGGAGATGCTAATGCCAAAGATTCAAAGAACAATTCTTTTTACAGCAACTGTGGTGCTCTTTTCTGGCTGCGGTGAAGGCCCGGCAGAAGAAGTATCTGTAACTGAATCAGTCGAAGAACTTCCCACTGTACCGGATTCCGTAGCCAGGTGGATCGACTGGGCGGAGGAAAGCGGAGAGGGTCTCTGGGAAGATGACAGCCACAGGTTCATTCTAGAGGAATCCATTGTATACGGAGGGCAGGAAATACCTCCGTTCTTCAATGTGGAGGGATTCGACTTCAAGGGCGATACACTGTTTGTAAGTGATCCTGCCGATCAATCTTTAGCTGCTGTTTCACTTACATCCGGGCTGCAGATCTGGAAAGCAGGGGAACAGGGAGAAGGACCAGGGCATTTCAACGGTATCTGTGAGATTGCAGCCGGGCCTTCCAGAATAGCTGTATGCGACATGGGAAACAGCAGAGTTACACTTCTGAACTATTCCGGTGAATTCCTTAGTGAAATTCCGGTCCAGTGTCCGTTCGATGTGATGTGGAAGGGTGACACTCTGTTTGTCCTCAGCCTTGCTGAAAGCAAGCCTTTGAACATGTACAATTCAGATGGCGAGTTCCTTGGCTCGTGCGGTGAACTTCCCGAAGAGTTGGATCTGTTAGCCTATTCGAACAGACACCTCCACGGAATGGTTACTCCTGATGGAAATGTTCTTGTTATCTCCCGTTTCGTTGGTGGAATATGGAAGATCGACCCTGCCACCGGTGCAACTGAATTGTTTTCAGAAATTTCACTGCCTCAAGGTGAGATGGTTAATGATCTGGCAAGTGGATCATTTATGGTTCTCTGCCGGGATGTGTTCATTGGGCCTGACGGCATGGTGAATGTAATTCTGCCTGTGTTCACAGAAGAAGGCGGTAACCTGTTTGACGGTGGAGAGATGCAGCAGACATCCGCAGTTCACAGGTACAACTGGGATGGCGAGTATCTGGACAGCTGGGTAATAGATGGTACTGTTGGCGTGGTTCTGGTACACGAGAATCTGCTCTATTCCGCAGACAGATACGCCGATGGTGTTGTAATTGGTCACCATGTAACTGGATTGGATCGGAGCACTCCTGTTGATGCTGACGAAAGCAGACAACAATCCTCATAATTTATCAGATCTGAATCAATTCCCGAGCACCTGTGTTTGTCGTTACAGGCCCAGGTGCTTCAGGGTATGCCTGGCAAGCTTATTATCAATTTCGCTGCGTCTCGTACTTTTCCGGTACATCATCCATAGCCATTAAAAGGTATGCATCCTTGATGTTTTCTTCCAGTTCCTCAATGGTCTCCCCCTGAGTCATCAGTTCTGGATGCTCAAGAAGTTTTCCCAGCCAGAATCTGTCTGATTTCCAATAAATCATATTCATTCTTGCATTCATTTCACTACTCTTTGCATTTCAACTCTAAAAGAAAATAATGTTTTACCTAACCAGATCACCTGCAAAGATTTACATCAACAGAAAGAAGATGTCAACCAGGAACGGAATGATTACTCAGTTCTCATGACAAACTCATCAGACATTATGCATCCCGGAACTGTTGTTTGGATACTCTGGTGCGAAGACAATCGGTATGGTGCAACAAAAGAGACCGGTAAACTCATAAGATACGCTGTGCTGGATGATAATCATCAACAACCTTGACTTTGAATAATCATTGCCGTATCTACATTGTAGAAACGGAGGTGGGTATGATAACAACAGTGAAAAAATGGGGGAACAGTCTGGCTATCAGAATTCCTAAAATAATTGCTGAGGAGTTGTTCTTTAAGAACAATTCAAAAGTTGAACTTCATACTGATAATGGCTCTCTTCAGGTTAGATCAGTTAAGATAGAGTATAGCCTTGATACTCTTCTTGAAGAGGTAACTGATGAAAACCTTCACGAAGAAACAAGCACCGGAAAAAGAGTTGGACGAGAGGAATGGTAATTACGACAATTCCTCCAGGGCAAGGCGATCTGGTTTGGATTTCCCTTGAACCACAGGCAGGCCATGAGCAGGCGGGAAGAAGACCTGTACTGATTCTTTCTCCCCGAAAATACAATCACCGTGTGGGTCTGGCATTGATGTGCCCTGTTACCTCCAGGATTAAAGGCTACCCCTTTGAGGTTCAATTGCCTGAAGGTTGTTTAATTGAAGGAGTTGTTCTTTCAGATCAGGTAAAGAGCCTTGACTGGCGAGCCCGGC
>JAOZLN010000258.1 GCA_029934845.1 Candidatus Sabulitectum sp. | reverse complement strand
CAATATTGAATTGTGACATAAACGGATGTGGAGCAATTGGTGTATCTGCAAGAGATACAGCAATTTTAGAGATAGATAACTGCTGGATACACGAGAACACATTCAACGCTTTTTACCTGCAGAATTGTTCCTATGTTCGTATTCGATCCAGCATAATCGAAAACAACGCCAACACCTTTCAAATGTACAATACTACAGATTTTCAAACAAGCAGTAATCTCATAAGAAACAACGGGGGATACTGGGCAGAGTTGGATCCCAATCCGGGGACGGATTTATACAACACAAACAGTACTTCTTTCGATAGTGGATTGCAGTAATGAATTATCCCTCATACAACTGCTATCCCGTTGCCTGTTTAAGGAGGATCCATGGGACTTAGCGATGTAAAACATGCCTATGCCAAATGGAGTACCACTTATGACAAAGATCATTCGTCAAACATTGGCCATGAAATTACTGCTGTTGAAGAGATTGTAGTTAACTCGCTTCTGCGTAATATCGAGTACAATGATGTTCTTGATGCGGCATCAGGTACCGGTAGGTATGCCCTGCGTCTTGCAGCAGATGGCAAGAAAGTAACTGCCACTGATCAGAGTATAGAAATGCTGGATAAAGCAAAAGAAAAGGCAGACAAAATGGGGCTGAGGATTAACTTCAAAGAAGAGGAATTAGCGGAAATAAGCTCAGAAGATGCCTCATTTGATCTTGTACTGTGTATGCTGGCATTAGCTCATGTAAAAGAAATAAATCAACCATGCAGAGAGCTTGTTCGGGTTCTTCGCCCGGGTGGCTTCCTGATCATCTCAGATATTCATCCGAATATCCAGGCTGAATGGGGTCCGGATCACAAACTTTATCTGCACGGTGAAGAAATTCCCTTCCCTGCATACCATACAGACATAAACGAGTATATCGATGCTGTAACAGCAGCTGGTGCAGAAGTACAGGCTGTCATTGATGTTCCCATGCAGCAGCAACGAGGCCTTCTACCAGGGCCATTTGTACTGCTTGCAAGAAAACCAGAAAACAGGATTTGATTTGTTAATCTGAACTAAGGAGAATAAAATGAGCATGTATGAGAAGCATCAGATTTATGTTAAACCCTACGACATTTCTGAGAACGGCGTTGTTAAACTTCCCGATCAGGCAAAATGGAATGTAGTGAAGCACCACAATGAAAAAGATGAATTGGTAATACCTCAGTTCAAGGAAGCTGGAGAAATCAAGCTTTATCTTTTGCACGAAGAATCGTCAGATAATGGTTTTATCCCTGTTATCAGCTTTCTAACCGTTTCCGAAGCGACTTCTCTAAGAGATCAGTTGAATAGTGTTCTGACAAAAGAATAGTGGGCACGCTTCACAGCAGTTATATATTCAGAAAGCTCTCCAAAGATTGGAATTGCAATATTGAATGAATTCACCATAGGCAGGTTACCGGATAACTCACTCTGTATCCAGGATAACCATGTGTCTCGAAACCATGCCATGTTTGTCAAGACGCCATCCGGGCTGGAAATAGTTGATCTGAATTCTGCTGGAGGCACCTTCGTTAATGGCAGAAGAATCAGCAGAGCCAGAGTAAATGTGGGCGATGATGTAAGATTCTCTCAACACCACAGATTCAACTGGGGCTCATTCACATTCACCAATTGGAACAACAGTGGCTCCGGTTTCTCTTCTGCCCCGTCAAGTGCTGGAATGCCTTTCGTAATTGGAAGGGATGAGAATTGCAATCTTAGAATTAACCATCCATTTGTATCCCGAAATCATGCAAGACTTACAAATACAGCACAGGGTTTGATTATTGAAGACCTGGGATCGAGCGGAGGTACTGTTGTAAGAGGTGCAAAAGTGACTAGAACAGCTGTAATACCAGGTGATTCTGTTGTTTTTTCTAACAAAGTCAGGCTGGACTGGAACGCCCAGCCTCTTAGGGCGTGGTTAAGCGGAGGAATACAACCAGGCGGATTCCAGCAACCACAGAACTACCAAGCTTCTGCCCCCGTAAAAGAGAATGCTTACTCATATCAACAGCCTGCTCGAAAAACACAAAATTCAGCCGGCAGGATAGCAGGCAGTATTGCTGCTGTATTTCTTATCGCATTCGGAGTTCTTGTTGCAACAGACACTATTTCGCTTTCTGATCGAAGTGCTGCAGCTCAATCTTCAGATTTTAACTTTACAGTAACTCCTCCACCAACATACTCGAGCTACTCCAATACTTCCGGATCTAATTCAGGTAGTTCATCAACCAGCGGCAGCTCAAGTGCCAGTAGCACCTCAAGTAGCAACTCCTCAAGTAGCAGCAACGGTTCCTCAAACGGCAGTGGGGTAAGGTATTCCGGAGTACAGGAAGGCTCCAGCAACCACTCTTCGGGTAACTCGCACACATCCAGTTCCTCGGGGACATCTGACTTGGGGCTTGCTGTCGATTATGGAACAGCGATATATCAGGGTGACGTTGTTGAACTGGTTCAACTTGAGATGGAGCATCACGGTGGCCAGCGAGCCATGGAAGCAACCGGAAGAATGGTGGATGACGCCGCAGAGGGCAGGTATGGTGAAACAGTTCAAAATGCAACACGGGCAATTGATGGCTTTGCAAACGATCTAACAGACAACCTGACTTCAGGACTTATGGGAGGCTGGTAAAGTAAAGATTTTTACATGATCATCAATACACATGAAAGAATACTTCAATATCTAAGGGCTGTAGCAGGTAGCATCTCAAATAGCATACGTGCTAAACATTGAAAGGGAACCTAAATGACAAAAGGCAACACAATCTCAAGTATTGTCGCAATTCTTCTGATGGTTTCATCAGGAGTTAGCACTGCTTATGCCGGTTCAGCCAGTGATCTGCACAGCAGTATTCGACAGTTCTCAGAACTTAGACTACTCTGGGAAACAGAAAACTATCTGGTAAGAGTAGATGACATGGGCAACATGAGTTTCAGGTACGCTGTATGGCCCGCTGGCTCAAGCCAGTCTGATGAACCAGATCTTGTGCTTTATGGTGGAACAGTGGAGCGAGACGGCTCCGGTGGCAACCACTACTATGAGTTCACTAACAATGAATACTCATACAAATGCTATGTGGTTCGTATTGGTACCGGTGAAGAGCCTCCTGGATACCTGATTGTTTACCGGAACGGAAGTGAAATTCTCAGAGCAGATGTAGTAAATATGACCTTCAGTTATTGGAATGAAAACTGATCTTAGAAGTCAAACTTCTTTGAACTGATTGAAATGCTAAATTTTCCCTGCTGCCTGACGAAAGGCATTCCGGATATGTTTTGCCTGTTTTCTTGCAGCAGGAAGAATTCGTCGGTACACAAATACATCTGCAGACAAATAGTTAAAATCATTATCTAAAACTGCAGCAACCTTCTCCGCCATTTCAAGAACAAGATTGCGCAGCCATGCAGGTCTTACTCCACACTCCCTGGCAAGAATATCAAATTGCCTGGGTCCAATCCTGCCTGGATCGTAGACAGTACCTGTTTCCATGGCCATGTATCTTGATAGATTCTCATAGCTGATTGTACTTACCAGATCGTAGAACGGGGCAAGCCTGATACTTCCATCACTATGATAAAGCAGAGACAAATTCTTAGCATGTGCATCTGCATTCCCTATCAACAGATTCAGTACAAACCACTTCATCAGTTGATCGCAGTCAATTGCCGGCTCAGTACTAACATCCCTAAGCAGTTTGTAGCAGTGAGAGAAAGCTGGTCCGCCCTCCTGCTGATACTTCTTTGAGGAAGGCAACCCCATGGCCTGGCAGAAGTCTTCCTGGTGAAGTCGCCTGAGAACACCATCTTCAGTTTCAACTCTGTCATACCTTGAGACAAGGCATGTCTCCACATCTTTTACCTGATGTAACTTGGCTTCTGCTGTATGAACTCCAACAGTATTTGCAATTTGTGCCATAAGAACTTCATTGGCTGGCAGCCCTTGGTAATCTCCATTTGGAAATTTAAGAATATGAGATGATGGTGCCCAGTTCAAAGGTAGAAACAGCTTTTCCTCACTGACAAAAACAGGAAGTTTATCCTGAGA
>JAOZLN010000257.1:1623-4111 GCA_029934845.1 Candidatus Sabulitectum sp. | reverse complement strand
AATTGCCTCTTTAACAAGAGATCTTAGTTTAGAGACAGTTCCGATCTCGCTGGTAAGAGATGCAGCCATGAACTCTGCCGGATAGTGCCTTTTGAGAAAGGCGGTTCTGTAGGCAATTATTGCATAACAGACAGCATGTGATTTATTAAAACCGTATTCTGCAAATTTCCTGATCAGATCCCATATTTCAGAAGCTTTCTTCTTCGGTATATTTTTTTTAGCTGTTCCCTTAAGAAAAACCGTCTTCATCTCCGCCATCTTTTCAGCGATCTTCTTTGACATGGCCCTTCTAAGGTTGTCTGCCTCCGCCATGCTCATTCCAGCCAGAACATTTGCTATACGCATTACCTGTTCCTGATAAATTGTAACACCATAGGTATCGGCCAGCACTTCTTCAAGAGCCGGGTGCGGGTAACTGATGGTCTGCCCTTTTGCCGCCTTCTCCTTGTTGGCTGCATAAATGTCGATCATATGCATGGAGCCGGGGCGATAAATAGCAACGGCTGCTGTAACATCTTCAAACCGGTTAACGCCGATCTTACGGAGCGCTTCACGCATCCCACTGCTTTCAAGCTGAAAGATCGCTGACGTTTCTCCGGAACTGATCATTTCAAAAGTGGCTTTATCATCAAGGGGAATACCATCAATTGAGAACTCGGGCCTGTAAGATCTTATCGCCTCTACGGCATGATGTATCACTGTTACAGTTCTAAGCCCCAGAACATCCAGTTTAAGAAGACCTATGCTTTCTGCTGCCTTCATTTCGTACTGGGTGGTAACACCCTTTTCTTTTGCCCAGTAAAGAGGTACATGAGAATCCAGCCGCCCGGGAGTTATTACAACCCCGGCAGCGTGTACACCGGCATGTCTAACCATACCGGACAGACGATCAGCATATTCGATCAGGGTGGAAGCCTTCTTTACAGCCTTGATCTGCGATTTCAGAGCAGAGCTGGATTCTGTCAATTCCAGCAGGGTTTTCCCGGTACCATCATCCGCTTCTCCAACAAGCTTTGAAAGAGCATCACCTTCGCTGTAGCTCATACCCAGAACTCTTGCAATATCCTTCACAACAGCTTTGTTCTTCATTCTGCTGTATGTAATTATCTGACAGACACTTTCTTCATTATACAACTGTTTGAGATGGTCGATTATCTCGCCTCTGCGTTCCACACACACATCCAGATCAATATCAGGCATCTGCTTTCTGGCAGGATTCAGAAAACGCTCAAAACTCAGATCATAATCCAGAGGATTCACGTCAGTAATTTCAACCGCATAAGAAACAAGACTGCCGGCAGCAGAACCCCTGCCGGGACCAACGGGAATACCGTTATTGCGAGCCCATTGCATAAGTTCAGAGACGATCAGGAAATATCCGGGGAAACCCATATCGTTGATCACTTTCAGCTCGAAAGCCAGCCGTTTGCTCTCAATTTCTGAAGGTTCTCTGCCCGTTCTTTTTCTTAAGCCGACCTCGGCAAGGTGAGAAAGGTATTCTCCCTGGCTGGTGAAACCTTTGGGCATAGGGGCATTCGGCAGAAGAAATTTCCCATGTGTCACCGAGAAGTTACACATGTCTGCAATAACACAGGAATTGGATACTGCTTCTGGAAGCCAGCTGAAAAGCTGCGCCATCTCGTCAGGAGTTTTCACATAAAACTCATCTGTACCAAATTTCATTCTCCGTGCATCTTCCAGGGTTTTGCCTGTTTGAAGACAGAGCAGAGCCTCATGAGCCCTGGCATCATCTTTTGAAAGATAGTGGGCATCGTTTGTGGCAACCGGCAGAGCACCGGTTTCACGGGCAACCTCTGCCAACCCGGGAAGAATCTGTTTTTCCTCGGCTAATCCATGATCCATCAGCTCTATAAAGAAACAATCCTTGCCAACCAGACTCTGATAGTATCTGACTGCCTCAACTGCTTTATCTTTGTTGCCTGCCAGAAGATGCTGTGCGACCTCCCCCTGAAGACATGCAGATCCGATAATAAGCCCGTCACAGTACTTTTCCAGTATTTTTCTGTCTATTCGCGGCTTGTAGTAAAACCCATCCACATAACCGGCACTGGAGAGCTTCATAAGGTTCTGATATCCCTTCTCGTTTGCTACAAGCAAAGTAAGATGGTAATACCTGGGTATTCCTGTGTGAAGCTTCTTCTCCTTCATATCTCCAGGGGTAAGATACACTTCACTGCCAATTATGGGCTTTACCCCTGCTGCTTTCATTTTATCGCAGAACTGAACGGCACCGAACATGTTTCCGTGATCGGTAACAGCCACTGCGTCCATCCCGTTCTTTACCAGAAATTCGCCAAGCTTGCCGAAGCGGATAGCACCGTCAAGAAGACTGTATTCCGAATGGAGATGCAGGTGAACAAATTTTGGAGGAATCATTCTGAGATGTTCCCGTCTTCATTAATTTCAGATGCACCGGCAACCTTCTTGAATTCCCTGTACTCTTCTTCTTCTGCTCTTAGAAGAAGAT
>JAOZLN010000257.1:0-1613 GCA_029934845.1 Candidatus Sabulitectum sp. | reverse complement strand
AAGATCTTCACTGTCACGGCTATGTCTGGCTCCAATGTACAGAATAGTCCAGTGTGCTGTGCAGCTGGAAAGCCAGTAGGCCCACAGGACAAGAAGAACAGCCGCACCGGAAAGAGACAGCAACAGGCCGGCTGGGCCGTTCCAGGATGAATCAGTGTGGTCGGTAGAAGACAGTGGATTAAAAATTGACGAATAGAATGGAACAATTTCCGGAGCAACTCTTGAAAAACCGGATTCCATTGTGTCACCAAATCCCTGAATCCCGGAGGTGTGATAAAGAACTGAAGAAACCAGAGAAACTGATCCCCAGGCAAAGGCAGAAAGAACAAGAATAGCTGCGACCCTTATGAAAAGACCGGTTAAAATGCCACGAAAGAGTCTTACAGGCTGCGATGTAACAATGCTGAAAACCTCGAAAAGACATTCGAATGTATCACCTTTTGTGGTTGCAATGATCACCGGTACAAGAAAAACAGAAAGCAGCAGAACCACCAGAGCCAGCAAAACAAACAACCCAAGAACCCATGCAGGGAAGGCCAGCAATCCTGCAAGCAAAGGACCTGCAGAGGGTATTCTTAAAAGAAGTCCCAGAACAAGAAATGCAATAAGAGCAAAAATGATTCCTGCTGCAATAACAAGAGGGGTTACTATTACTGCCTTCCTGTTCGATCCACAGAATCTTCTTGCGTCAGCCTCTGAATAAAACTGATCTCCCCTCAGTTGTTCAAATGTCAGTTTTGCAACCTTGAGAGCAGTGAGAAGGTAAATGTAAAATGACAGGAGTGAACCCATAACAAGCAGAATCACAGAAGGAATATTTGCCATGAACAAACTGTCTGGAACAGGGCACAGCAATGATTCAGCAAATCGGTCTGAAAGGGAATCTCCTGCTGCAAAAAAACCTGCGTAAACAAAGAATGCCCAGGCTGTCCATGCCTGAACAATGCCTTTCCAGAATACCCAGATATTTCTAAGATTGAACCCGTAGCGAGCCGCAAGAAGGGTATCTTTCACCTGAAAACTCAGCTTGTGTACATAGTTACGACCCGCATCATCAGTTTCATGCATACCAGACCTCCTTAGCGAACAATACTCTCTACTTCAATTTTTCGAAAGCATACCACTGCAGGCTGCACTTGTCGAAATCCAGCATCTGAGAGAGTAGAAACAATTTCCGTAACAGTTGCTCCTGTAGTCATCACATCGTCAATCAGCCAAAACCGTCCACTCGATTCCATTCCCGGCAAAACAGTGAATTTTCCGCGAATGTTCTCTCTTCTCTCAGGTCCGGAAACTCTTAACTGAGACTCTCCACCTGTTCGAACAAGAAGTTCCTTGAAGTCTGCTCCCGTTTCTCTGGAAATAGCTGAAGCTAACAGTGCTGACTGATTATAGCCACGCTCACGCTGTCTTCTCCCTGATACGGGGACAGGGAAAACAGTATCTTCCCGTGAGGGAATTCTTTCCCATGAATCAAGTGCAAGTCTGGCGAGGTGTCCTGCAAGATGCCTCTCACCCCCGAACTTCAGCCTTAGAACCATTTCACGCACAACACCTGCATGAAGAAATCCGGTAAGAACACGAATTCCCCCTGCAGCCCTGATGCCATCGGG
>JAOZLN010000256.1 GCA_029934845.1 Candidatus Sabulitectum sp. | reverse complement strand
AACAAGGTAGCCGACAGGGTGAGGAAACGCTATGGCGATAAAGCCATGGTAAGCGGCAGATCACTGGAATACATTCAGGGGAAGTACTGAGAAATTACCGCAAAAGCCTTTTATGAAGAATTTCCTGAATATTCCTGCGGGAATCCAGAACGCAGTGAATGAAAAGAGACTCGTTGTGTACTTTGTATATGATTCTGTAGTTGGCGCAGCGTACTTCCCGGTATTCAAAAACAGCAACTCTTTCCAGTTCAGGCGGTACATGCCCCTTGAGTGGAAAGTCTGCAAGAGATTCACATGTTTCTCTTAAAGATTTGAAAAGTTTATCAGCTCTTTCCTGTGAATTGCTGGTAGCCGCAAAGGTGTAAATGTCATAAATATCGTCTTCAGCGTCTTTCAGTAGAAAAACGGGTATTCTCACTTTTTGCTGCTCAGGCGATTCTCAAGACTGGAAAAGGCGTCATCAAGCGATCTGAAATCATTCGTTTCAAGTTTTTTTGTACTCAGGGCAAGTATTTTTAAAAGAGCCAGGCTTTCTCTGGTCTCTTCCCATGATTGCAGATCCTGTAAAACGGCTTTTGCTTTCCCATTCTGTGTGATTATGTAGCTTCCTCCGGTTTCAGCCAATTCCTGGACAATTCTGGAAGCATGTGTTTTTATGTAACTGATTGGCTTGACCGAATTCTTTAAGTTCAAGATAACCTCCTCGACCAGAATATAGACCATATTCAGACTGCGTCAAGATTGACTTTTGAAACACTGTATATTGCAAGCGGTGGAGGCAGCTGATCTATCAACAGTATTCAGAGGAAGTACCGATCGTGGATCTGTTTAATACAAAGGCAGAGAAAATACTCTTGTCAGAAGGAGCAAATCTCTATCTGGGAACATCAGGTTATAGTTTTCCCCACTGGCTGAATGTGTTTTATCCGTCACGCATTGCCAGAAAAGACTGGCTCAGATACTATGCTCTCAAATTCAACTCGGTAGAGATAAATTCCACCTACTACAGAATACTCTCTGAAAGTTCCACTGGCAGAATGTCAGATTCTGTTCCCGATGGTTTCTCATTTTCCGTTAAGCTTCATTCCTCCATGACCCATTCCCGTGACGCAACCGGGGACGACTGGGCTGCATTTGACCGGATGCTTGCTCCACTGATCTCATCTGGCAGAATGGGAGTTGTTCTTGCTCAGTTCCCGTGGTTGTTTCCACTTGAAAAGGAATCTTTCAGTTACCTGAGAACTCTTCGTGACAACCTTGGAGGCAACAGAGCAGCCATCGAATTCAGGCACAAGAAGTGGTATACAGAAGATGTTTTGGAACAGGTGCGGGAAATTGGCTTTACTCTGGTATCAACTGACCTTCCGGTTTTACCGGGGCTTCCGGAAACCGGCCTGCTAACCGGTGAGGATACTGTTTACCTCAGACTTCACGGGAGAAACTCCGGCAAGTGGTGGGGGAACACTCAGGAGAGATACGACTATCTCTATTCAGGTAAGGAAATGAACGCATGGTCCCACAAACTCCGAAGCCTGTCAAAGGATGTGAAGAGCTGCTATGTTTTCTTCAACAATTGTCACATGGGGAAAGCGGCTCTTAACGCCGCAGACATGAAGAGACTTATGGGGGAATAACAGATGAAAAAAGTAACAGTATTAGTGTTTTTTGCTCTTCTTATTGCAGCCTGTGATTCCACAGGTATTTCCATGAACAGCGAGTTTCCGGCGTTCATGCTTCAGTGCGTTGATACCGGAGGGCCTCCTACCGCCTGCGATTTTCTTGGTGGTGACGGAGATGGTCTGGCTGCTGCTGGAACCTACCTGTATTTTGTAGATCGAGAGGCCGGTTATGTGAAAGCTGAGGTTTCACTTGGTGTGCCCATTGCCGATGTAGCCGGTTCCCCCGAGGGTGGATACGGTCTTGCTATCGGTGGTAATGTGCTCTATGTGGTTTCCAATGATATCTACACCGTTCACAAGCAGGTGCTTCTGGCAGAGGTTGGCAGTTTTATCGTGCCCCGTCCCTCGTCCACTATAATCTTTGTTGTCTGCACAGATGGTACTCTGGTCAAGGTGGAGACTGTTGGCTGGACCATAACAAAGTCTGGCCCCACTGAAGCAACCGATCCGGTGGCTGCCGCCCTTGGAACCAGCGGAGACTACATCTTCATAGCCGACAGTGATGGCAAGGTTTACAAGATATCCACAAGCGACTATTCCACAGTAGCTGAAACAACAGTGGATGGTGGAGTGAACGGAATGTGTTCAACACCGCTGAATGAGGTTTTTGTTTCTCCTGACGGAAAAAGCGAAGTATGGGCCATAGACTGCGGAACAGGTCAGCATTCAAGAACATTCAGTGTTCCATACCCCGCCGCAGCTCTGGCTGTTACCAGCAACGGCAAGTATTTGTACGCTGCGATTCCCGGTCATGGGTTTGCAATAGTGAACACTGTGGACAATATCGTTGAAGCGCTGATTAGCAGTTACGGTGACCCGGTGGACATAGCGATCAACAACCAGATAACCCGGGCACTTCTCTGCACCTCAGACCTTTTTGTTCTAGAGCGCTAAGCCGGCTTAACCAAGAAGGTTCATGTAGGCATTCCAGAGGGGTTCTCCGAAGAAGAGAGCCAGCACTGCTCCAATGGCCATGAACGGGCCGAAGGGAATGGGTGTGTTCCGCTTTTTACCACCGAATGCCATCATTGCTCCACCGGAGACTGCTCCCAGTATAAATGCAGCAAAAAAGGCAATAACTGTTGAGGCTGGCCCCAGAAATGCTCCTATGCAGGCGGCCAGTTTGATGTCACCCCAGCCCATTCCTCCCTGGAATTCATCCTCTTCATCCTCGAAGCCCTCGGGAGCTTCAGTACGAATGTTTCTTTTCTTCAGGTATATGGAAGCACCAGCTCTTATGAGTAGAAAGAATGATGCTCCTGCAACTGCGGTTACAAGAGAGGTCAGTATATCCAGCTGCCCCCCGGGCAGCAGTGTAAGAAGAATTCCTGCAACAGCTCCGCCAATGCTTACCTCATCTAGAATTATGAACTGTTCAAGATCGGTTCTTACAACCACAACCATAAGAGCGATCAGCACAGCGTAGTTGATGAAGGCCAGCGAGTACCCGGTCTGCAGGGCTGCAAGGGCAAAAAGAATTCCCGTTATAAGTTCGGTTACCGGATATTTTACAGAAATTGACATAGAACAGTTCCTGCATTTTCCTTTCAGGATCAGGTAGCTGAGTACTGGAATATTGTCCTGCGGTTCAATTTCCTTCCCGCACCCGGGGCAGGCGCTGGGTGGCGATACTATCGATTTGCCCAGGGGAACACGCCAGATAACCACATTCAGAAAGCTGCCGATACACAGCCCGAAAAGCCCTGCAAATGCAGTGAAGATGCTGTCAATAGTGATGATACAACCTTTCTTTCCAGGGATACTTGCATAGTTCCATACACTGGAAGTATAATTAAGGCTGACACAGACTGGGAGATATAGTTTTTCCGGTCAAAATCTTTGGAGGGTATTTTACATGAAAAGAACTCTTATTGTTCTTGCAGTTTTCGCTCTTGTTGCCTTCGCAGGCGACATGGTCAGCGGCGGGTCAGAACTTACAAAGTTTACAGGATATGGAACTTTCCGTTGGACAATGAATGGTGAGGAAGATCACAATCCAGCCTCAACCATGAGAACTTACAGCTACATCAGCTGGATCCCAAAGTTGAACGAGTACGCAGATGCCAAGATCGCTGCAACCATCACCACACCAGGCGATGAAGACTTCAAGGTTTGCTACGCATACCTTAACCTTCATTTCACCGATAACTTCACCCTTACCGGTGGACAGCTTAATGTTCCATTCGGCTACGGTTACACCCGTTCCGGTGGATCCATGCTTTTCGCAGACAGAACTTCAATAGTCAGTGGTTCAGACTTCAACGCATACGGTGGAAAAGGTATCATGACAGTACTCACAGCCGAGTTCGCTCCTGTGACTGTTGATCTTGCTCTTTCCAACGGCAACGGTATGAATGCTGCTGCTGACGATACTCTTATGAAGAAGCAGTTCACAGCAAGACTTGCTGTTGACCCAACCGAGTGGCTTACAATCGGTG
>JAOZLN010000255.1 GCA_029934845.1 Candidatus Sabulitectum sp. | reverse complement strand
CGCGCCTTGCGGCCACTGTGGGCGGTTCGTCCAGGCGTGAACTTCGCGAATTGGGCCAAGGCCGCCGCCCCAAACCATCTCGACGGCCTTCCGCAGTCCGGCCCCGGAGTGTCGGTCGATGCCCATTTGCGTGACCACACCCGTCTCGGCGGCGATGCGTGTGAGCTCGCGCGCTTCCCAGACGCTGTGCGCCAGCGGCGTTTCGACGAATACGTGTTTGCCGCGACGCATCGCTTCGGCCGCGATGACGGCGTGCGTATGGTCGGGCGTCGAGATGAGGACGGCGTCGATGGTCTTCTCTTTGTCGAGCATCACGCGATAGTCATTGTAGCGCGCCGCTTCGGGGAAGCGTTTGAACGCCGTCGCGGCGACACCCCAGTCGACGTCACACAGCGCGACGATATTATTGTTCCCGCATTTCTCGGCGTTACCCAGTCCGCGCACACCCAGCCCGACAACGGCGATGTTGAGTTTCTGAGCGGGCTTCTTCGGCGCCGCCAACGCCGGAGCGGCCAACGCCAACACGCCCGCGCCGAGAAAATGTCGCCGGTTCAGATCGCTGTTTCGTTTCGATGAGTTATTCATTTTGTTACTCGTTGTCCTTCTGAATTCAGTTCTGGGCAAGACCCTCGCCCCTCGTCATTCAGCACGCTGTTCGCAGCCCTGAAAGGGCGACCCCAGCCCAGGGCGAGTATGTGTTTAGCGCGTATTTTCGCTCTGTTTTTGCCCGTAATGCTCTCATGAAAAAAAGCCAGAAACCTGTGATATTTCCCTATTAATTTTCCTTATGCCGTGCCATGTAATAGCGCGACATGGACGACAAACACGCTCGACAACTCAAACGCGACGATCTGCCTGAAGACCTCGAAGTGCTCAAGGACATCGTTCTTGAGCAAGCGAGAACTATCGCTGAGGTCCGCGAAGAACTCGTGAAGGCCAACCAGAGCATCGCCGATCTGACCGGGCAACTTGAGCAAGCCCGAGGCGAAGCCAAACGACAGGCCGCGCCGTTTCGTCTGCCCGAGAACAAACGAAAACAAGAACGGAAAAAACCGGGACGAAAGAAGGGCCATCCGGGTGCGCATCGTCCCAAACCCGACCACGTCGACGAAGAAATCGAAGAACCGCTCAAGCGCTGCGATCACTGTAACAGCCAGTCGTTTGTGGGAGTCAAAGAGGTCGAGCAGTTCATTGAGGACATTCCGCCCGTGCGACCGCACGTCACGCGGTTGGTGACCTACCATGGCACGTGCGCGGGCTGCGGCGCCAAGGTCTCTTCCACCCATCCGCTGCAAGTTTCGAACGCGATTGCGGCGGCCGGTGTCCATCTCGGACCGCGCGCTCTCGCCGTCGCCGCCCAGCTCAACAAAGCCCACGGCCTGACGATGCGCAAGACGTGCGCCGTGCTCGAAAACATCTGCGGCCTCAAACTGACGGCGGGCGGTCTGAGCCAGGCGCTCGACCGAGTGGCCAAACGTTTGGAGACCGCGCGCGATCAACTTGAGGAAGAGGTCCGCCAAGCCCTGTTCATCCACATCGACGAAACGAGCTGGTGGGTCGGCGAGCCAAAATGGTGGCTCTGGGTTTTCACCAATCCGTCGGTGACACTTTACCGCGTCGTGAAAAGTCGCGGTCGACAAGTCGTCTACGATACGCTCGGGACCGATTTCAAAGGTGTGCTTGTCAGCGATTGCCTGAGCATTTACGACGACGCGAGCGCGATTCAACAGAAGTGCTACGCGCATCATCTCAAAGCGATCAGCGAAGCGATTGAACGGCGAGGTGGCGAGGCGGGCGACTTCCTTGGTCCACTGCGCGCGCTGCTTCGTGCGGCGATCCCCGCCAAAGCGATCCTCGCCGGACTCGACGAGACGACGCGGGGCGATTGGCGCGCTCGAATGGAGGCGCGGGCCGACCGTTTGTTGGCCGAGCCTCGCGGTGATCCGTTCGAAGAACGCGTCCGGCAAAGACTTGTGAAACAACGCGACCATCTCTTCATATTCCTTGATCATGAGGGCGTCGACGCGACCAACAACCTGGCCGAGCGCCAGCTTCGCCCCGCCGTGATCTCGCGCAAAGTCTCGTGCGGCAACCGCACGAAGAACGGCGCGCGGACCTGGGAGATACTGGCCAGCCTTTCGGCGACCTGCCGCCAACGCGACCAGTCATTCTTGGATTTCATCGCGTCCGCCATGCCACTCCAAGCCCCAACAGCATTCCTACCTACCCGCTAAACACATACAGGGCGCGCGAGGAGCGAGTTTAACTGTGGAGGGCAGCGCCGGCAGGCTGCCTCCCGCCACATGTATGGCCAAGGCGTCGGCGATGGTTTCGATCGGGTCGTGGCCGCGAAGTTTCAGCGTTCGGTATACCGACATCAGGATCGATTGGGCGTTCGCGCCGCGCGAGCTCATGTTGTGAAACGAGTTCTTGCGCGCAATGACAGCGGGGCGAATCTCGCGCTCGGCGCGATTGTTGTCGGGAGCGACGGCCGCGTCGTACAGAAACACAAACAGACGATCGCGGTGTTTGCGCAGTCGCTTGACCAAGCGGGCCGCATCGGGATTTTCGTAAACGCCATCAATCAGTCGGTCGAGGCGCTTCTCGATCCGTGCGCGTTTACTCCCGTAATCGTCCGCCTCGCGGTCCTTTCGCGCGCCCAGACGCAGCGCGTCTTTGAGCAGGCGTTTAAGGCCTTGGGCGAACATGACCCATTCATCGCTGGTGTCTTTCTGCGAGACCTTCTTGATCTCGCGCAGAAGATGAGCCAGACATGCTTGGCGCCATTCGAACACGAAGGCGTCGTAGGCGCTGAAGAAATCGCTCACCAGCGTTCCGCCAAAGGCTTCGCCGAAGAACTCTCTGAGCACGCCCGAGCCACGGCTTTTGTCGATGACGTAGTAGGTCAAACTCGGATTGGTGAAGCACCACAGCCAATGGGTTTTACCATTGACGCGCCAGCCCGTTTCGTCCGCGTGCAGCACGGCGCTGTTGTTGGCCTCGGCGGCGATCTGCTCGTACCAGGGCGTGAGGACATCGGCGGCTCGCGCCCACATCTGCGTCAGTCCACCGGGACTGATCGGGAAATGGAAGAGGGAGTTGAGCACGTCGACCACTTGGGAAGTCGTGTTGCCGAGGCCGTAGTGGAGCCAACTGGTCAGGGCAAGCGTTCGATTACCGATCGCCGCTTTGGGCAGGGCGTCGAGGACCTTGGGTTCAACGCGCTTGCGGCAGCGTCGGCAGTAGTGGGAATGGATAATGTGCTCGGTGGTCTTGGCGCGCGAGACCTCAATGTCCTCGATCACCCGCCGACGTGGCGTGGCTTTTGTGGGCGAGACCGGTCCTCCGCAATCGGGACAGCGCTCGGCGAAATGCTCCTTGCGCTCGTCGATTTGCTCGGGAGCCGGGCGGCGACGCCCCTCGTGTCCGGCCTTGCGTCCAGGTTTCTTGCCCTTCTTCTTGCCGGCCGGCTTTTTGTAGGGCGGGACCATGGCCGAGGGCGTGGCCGGATCGATTTCGGAGACCGATTCCTTGCGGGCGATGGCGCTGAGTTTGAGCAAGGCCCAAAGGTTTGCCTCATCGCCCGCGTCGATAATCGACTGCGCCGTTTCTTCAGTCAGGTTCAGCAGGTCAATGTCTTTGATGGATTCCGTCATGTGACGGATCATACACATTATTCATAAAAGTAATAGCGAAAAGTGTGCGAAAACGCAGAAAAACTTCGTCAGATGGCTAAAGGCATACAAACAATCATCGTCGCCGACAAGTTCCTCGCCTCCCTCGGCTACCTCGAAGGCGAACCGGCAATGACCGTACCTGAAGGCGATGAACTCAAGAAGGCTCAGACCGCCGACAAAGCGCGCAAACAGAAACAGCAACAGGGCAAAGCAAAGAAGGAAGGAGCGAAACGATGACGACAACGCCACGGGCGCTTCACATCCTGATCCTCACCGCGATCGCGCTGTTCCTTACGTCGACCGCGTGGAGCCAACGCGACGGCTCCAACCGCGAAGCTCAAGCCACTGCAAAGTCGAAGCAAATGTTCGACCAAGCCGATGAAGACGGCGACGGGAAACTCACGCGCGAGGAATTCCCAGAGCAGTTCCGTCGCGCCTTCGACCT
>JAOZLN010000254.1 GCA_029934845.1 Candidatus Sabulitectum sp. | reverse complement strand
ATACATCCACTCCTGATGGGCAGGAAAAATTCTCTTCTTCAGTTTCTCTGGCCCCGGGCGCAACTTCCGGTCAACTTGTTTTCAAAATAGGAGACAATGGTCAACCAGTTGCTGCAGGCAGTGATTGGATCGGCGAATCGCAAGATGATGGCATTCTTCATATTGCGGTTAATGTACCACTGGAAGGCAGCATAGAGCCCAGGGGGGTTTATTCGGTAACGGTGAATGCTGGCACAGTCAGCAACATTCCTGGAAATGTTGTGTTTTATCCCGCAGGCAGATGAAATCAACAGGTTGACTTACCCATGGCTCTGAGTTTAGAATTTATGAAGTTATGATATTGAGAAACGAGCTAATATTGAAATGCTGGAGGTGAGCCGATGAAGCATGTTACACTGTTGTTTGCTTTGCTTGCGACTGTATCGGTTGCAGGCGAATATGTTGTTGGTTATGGTGATACCCTCTCTGATATTTCCCTTCACTACTATGGGACCTGGGAGAGATGGGTGGATATTCTGGAAGCTAATCCAGATCTTCAGGGGGCAGAATACCTGGTTCCGGGAATGGTACTCCGTATACCCGACATTGCTGGAACAGTCGCTGTATCCGGTTCCACAAGATATACGACGGAAATACCCGAAGGAGCCGTTCTTATCCGATCCAGCGAACCGATCCTTTCTCGTATCCAAAGAGAAACTGCAGGCTTTGTAAGCTATTCCCCTTTGAATCCCCAGGGACATATTCTTGCCACTAATGCAGAAGAAGAGGGTGTTTACAGAAACCTTACAGCGCTTCCAGGAGACCTTATCGAACTTGATTTCGGAGCAGATCAGGGAGTAGAACCAGGCAGGGTTTTCCATATCCTTAGAGAATGTGAAGAAGTTGAAGATCCTGAAACAGGCAACAAAGGTCATGTGATCAGAGTAGCTGGTGTCTGTCAGGTAGTAAGTACTACACCTGCCACATCAATAGCCAAGGTGCAGCATGGTTATCTTGCCATTCTGGAAGGTGACATGCTCGTACCATACCAGACAGCCAGCGATATTCATGTTCATAATGAACCTGGAGTAGACAGAGGGTTGCTCTGGGTACTTGGATTCAGGGATTCCGACAGAGATTGTGCATACACCTACGATGTTATTTACCTCAGTGCCGGTAGTTCTCAGGGCATAAATCCCGGAGATGTGTTTACTGCATATGCAGCAAGTGAGCAGCTTCGAGATGTGAATGAAGAGTGGGTTTACTCGGCCGAAATACCCATTGCCGATGTTGTGGTGCTTACTACCGAGGCAAGAAGTTGTGCAGCCATGGTAGTCAGTACCAGAACTGCAAATCTCATTGAGTTGGGAGACAAGCTTTACATCAGTAGAAGCCAGGTCGATTGAGGCTACTGAAGTGTTCTGGAAAATTGTTTTAAGAGGGGGCAATCCTTCAGGCAGAATTCTGGCGGTTCTCTATGCCAGAACAGGAGAGCCCATTGACTCTGTGCGACAGATGCTCGATTCTGCTCAGGGTATGGTTCTTCAATCCGGTCTTTCCAGAGAAAAAGCTGAGGCTCTCTCTGCGGAGCTGCCCAATGACGGTTCAGTACAGATTCAGCTGCAGCGGGATGAAGTTGTCTTTGTTCCTGTTCTTATGGGCTATCGCCCCGGTTGTCGGGGCAGGCTCAGAATTGCATTGCAAAAGCTCAGTCGCCTGCCCACTGAAGAGGTAATACGATTTCTGGCACAGGTTCCCATTGCTCTAAAGCTGGATGCAGACAGAGATACTGCAGATTCGATTAAAAGAATACTTGAAAGAGCCGGTGGAATAGTAGAGATAAGATCCCCAGGGGATCTTATCGGAGTATCCAGCAAAAAGAATCATGAAGGCTCTTCCAGAAAAACTGTTGTTTTCAGTGAGGAAACAGAAGCCTCTTCCATGGCAGAGTCATACATCGACCATAAGACGAATACAGATTCTCGCAGCAATTGTTCTTCTTTGGAAGAAACAGAGCATCGCAGTATTGCAGACAATAAGAACTCCAGCGTTCCCCCGCCGGTTCTGCAGGCTGTTCCTCAGGTTGTTGCGAAAGGGAATGCTGATGGATTTGATGATCTATATCCATACGCCATAAGATTTACCGTACCGGCTGCTGCTATCCCAGCCGTTGTTCCACTGGAACAGAACATCATTATTCCTCCGGAACGTCGGGCGAGAACGGTTATTGTATACCTTTTCCCGGTTGCTTTAAAGGATATGGAACAAGTGCAGACAGTTTTGTGTGAATCGCTTGATCTTTCGAAGAAAAAGGCGCAGAAGCTTATGAGTGATGCACCGGTGGCCCTTGCAGGTTTCAGCCAGAGGATCGATGCTCTGGTTGCCATGGCAGAACTAACTGACCTGGGTGTTCCTGTCTCTCTTGTTCCAGGGTCGACCTCTAATCAAGAGCCTTCTCCCGGAAGGTCGTTGCTGGGATGGTTGAATGGACACGGAAGAACGTCTTGACGGTTTTCTGACCTGGGCTGTATTGGTAAGAAACCTTTCTCACAATACAATTTCTGCTTACAGTCGAGATCTGAATGAGGCCTGGGAATTTCTTGGAAACCTTGTTTCCGCGGATTCTGCAGAGCTGGGACAGTGGCTTCAGCATCTTACAAAGCAGAAAAAAGCACCTTCCACAGTGGCCAGAAAGCTTTCATCTTTAAGGGCGTTCTATTCATACCTGGTTCAGAGTCAGGTTATTGCATCCAGTCCAGCACAAAAGATCAGACCACCGGCTGCGATCTTCAGAGTACCACATTCACTGTCGCAGAAGGAAGTTGTTCTGCTTATCGAGGTCTGGTCTGAAGAAAATTTTTTTTCCAGTCGCAACAGAGCACTAATGGAACTTGCTTATGGCTCTGGACTGCGCGAGGGAGAGCTTGTTTCACTCACCGTTGACAAACTTAACCTGGATCAGGGCTGGGTGCGGCCGTTAGGGAAAGGGGCTAAAGAGCGAATGGTTCCCATGAGTATTCCTTCCGTGAAGAGGCTGGCTGTCTACCTTGATCGATGGAGAGGCACAGTTTCCAGAAGTGGATCCGGAAGAACTGTCTTTCTTACAAAAAACGGGAACCCGTTATCCAGGATGACCGTATGGAATATTGTAAGAAGTTCAGCTCTTAAAGCTGGTATCGTGTCCGGAATTCATCCTCATACTCTCCGGCATTCGTTTGCCACACATCTTCTTGAAGGAGGAGCGGATCTTAGGGTGGTACAAGAGCTTCTTGGCCACTCTGACATCAGGACAACAGAGATTTATACTTCAGTAAGCAGAAAACGACTTTCTGATGCCATTACTAAATATCATCCAAGGGGGACAGGAACTTGGTAAAATTCCCAGCAGAACTTCAAAGACTTGATGAATTGGAAACACTGTTCCTGCGGGCTGCCAGCCGTTCTTCTCTGGGCAGGTCAGGTATTCGGGTCCCACAGCTGCCCAGGCTCCATCAGACCATTAAAGATATTTCAAGAACTCCTTCCGCTGAAAGAGTAAAGGGTATTTTCAGACAGGTTAATCTTTGGACTGACGAATCGGTATCCAGTACAATACTGCCCCCGGCAGGTGCTTCTGCGCTTCTTGCAGCTTGTGCAGGTGAAGCATCTTCACTTATAGAGCTGGGTTACAGGCGGGAGGATGGTATTGATTTTGTCACAGCTCTTCCCGACCCTGCGAAGAACCCGGTTCGAACCGCCTCTCAGATCAGAGCAGCCATTCACCATATCGGTGGTGATATGACCAGATTTATTGATATGCTTGACAGACCAGAGCCTTCTGCTCCGGAACTCAAACTTGTTTTTTCCGTATGGCCCACCGGCGGAAGATTGCCTGATGCCTGGCGTCCCGGAGAAGAAACAGTTTCTCTGCACCTTTCGGTCAGGGCTGCATCTGTACCTCTGGTGGTATCATTCAGCAGAAGGCTTTTCGGTTACGGTCTTCTGTGCCTGTGGGATCTTGCAACAGGCATTTCGAGCAGTGATAAGAGTATTGAACTCACTTCGCCATCATTCTCTCTTTTTTCAGAGCAGTTTTAAACAGATTTATCCGTTTTCTGTTATCTTACGCATTCAGGTTTGTGTTCTATTTTTTGCTGAATTGAAA
>JAOZLN010000036.1 GCA_029934845.1 Candidatus Sabulitectum sp. | reverse complement strand
ATACACTGTCGAAGAGACTGTAGCAGCCATCAAAGAGCACGCTACTGCAAAGTTCAACGAAACAGTTGAAGTTGCCTGTAATCTTGGAGTGGATCCAAAGTACAGTGATCAGGTTGTACGTGGAACATGCATGCTTCCACACGGCACCGGTAAGGTTGTCCGTGTGCTTGCTTTCGCAAGAGGCGACAAGGCAGAGGAAGCAAAAGAAGCAGGAGCAGATTTTATCGGGGATGAGGATACTGCCCAAAAGATTGCCGGCGGCTGGCTTGACTTTGATGTGGTAATTGCTTCCCCTGATATGATGGGTGTCGTTGGCAAGCTTGGAAGGGTTCTAGGACCCAGAGGGCTTATGCCCAATCCTAAAACGGGAACAGTTACAATGGAAGTGGGAAATGCGGTCAGGGACGCCAAGGCTGGAAAAATCAGCTTCAGAGTTGATAAGACCGGTAATGTGCATGTTCCTGTTGGCAAAGCCAGCTTCGAAGAGAATGCTCTTAAGGAAAATATCCTCACATTCATGGAAAAGATAATTCAGTTGAAGCCCGCCTCTGTGAAGGGCCGCTATCTTAAGAACATGTCTGTTTCTTCAACTATGGGCCCCGGCATCCGTGTGGACATCAGTGATGTTCGTGCGCTGCTCAGGTAGAAAGGAGTTGCGACAATGAGTATTACCAGAAACCAGAAAGAAGTCGTAGTTTCCGATCTCCATGGCGGTATCGGAGAATCCGGCTCAGTTGTACTGGCTGATTTTACCGGTATTAATGTTGAGGACATGACTGAATTACGTATTCAAATGCGCGAGGCCGGAATTGTTTTTACAGTGGTCAAAAACACTCTTCTCAGGCGTGCTTTTGAGGATATCGGCATTGAGCCCGACGAAGATATCTTTGGTATTCTTAACGGACCTACTGCTGTAGCATACAGTGAAGATGAAGTTGCCCCTGCAAGGATCATAAAGGCTTTTTCCAAAGCCCACAAAGGATTGCTTGTTATGAAGGGCGGGTTTGTTGCCGGAAAAAGCTTCAGTGCAGCTGAAGTTATCAGTCTGGCCGACATGCCTAGTAAAGATGAGCTTATTGCTCGGGTGATTGGTTCGATGAACTCACCTCTGCAGGGCTTCGTAATGGTTACCAGTGGTGTTCTCAGAAAGTTTCTTTATGCTGTTAATGCCATCAGCGAGAGCAAAGAATAATTGAACAAAATAACACGGAGTTCACTGGAACTTCGCGAAGTACGGAGGAAATACGATGAGTGAAGACAGAAAGGCCGCGGTCATCGAGGCTATTTCGAATATGACCGTCCTTGAGCTCGCTGAGCTTGTTAAGGAAATGGAAGAAAAGTTCGGTGTTTCAGCAGCAGCTCCAGTTGCAGCAGCGGCAGCAGCAGGTCCTGCTGGAGAAGCAGTTGAAGAACAGAGCGAGTTCGATGTTGTTCTTGAAAGCTTTGGCGCCAAGAAGATCGCTGTGATCAAGGTTGTTCGTGAGCTTACCGGCCTGGGTCTTAAGGAAGCCAAGGACCTTGTAGACAACGTACCGTCCAAGGTCAAAGAAGGCGTTGAGAAACCCGAGGCAGAAGAGGTAAAGAAGCAGCTTGAAGAGGCCGGCGGAACAGCTGTTCTCAAATAGATACCGAGTTACCTGAACTGATGGCGGGAGGAGAGTACAGCTTCTCCCGCCTTCAGACCCTATTCCCGGATGCCGGTCTGGGTTGTAAAAGTGCTGGTGAGAAATATGGGCATACAGCTTATTAGCTTATTTCGGTACAGGAGCAGTGTAGAGGAGTGGCAGTGAAAAAAGCGAGACCTGTGAGGAATTTTTCTCACGTTAAACCCGCGATTAGAGTTCCTGATTTGCTGAGGGTACAGAAGGAATCGTTCGATAATTTTCTTCAGGCGGATGTAAAACCAGAGGAGAGGCTCCCCCAGGGGCTTCACAAAATATTAATAGATACTTTTCCCATTGAGAGTTCGTCAAAGGAATTTTCACTGGAGTATGTAGGTTACGATATTGGTCGTCCAAGACACTCAATACGTGAAGCTGTAGAGCGAGGCGTAACATATTCCGCACCTCTTAATGCTACAATGCGACTGGTAACCAGAGACCCTGAAACGCTTGTTATGAAAATGGCTGTAGACCAGGGTACTTTCCTTGGTGAGTTGCCTCAGATGACCGAGAATGGTTCCTTTATTATAAACGGAGCAGAGCGTGTTATTGTGAGTCAGCTGCACAGAAGCCCGGGTGTGTTCTTTGAAGAGAAGACTCAGCAGCGGGGCAGAAGGATCTGTACTGCAAGAGTTATCCCGCAAAAGGGATCATGGCTCGATCTAACTCTTGATTCAAACGATATAATTTTTGCAAATATTGATAAGAAGCCTAAGCGCATTCCGATCACAATGCTTCTTCGGGCATTGGGATTGAGCTCGGAAGCAGAAATACTTGCTTCCTTTTATCCGGTGCAGGAAAAGAATCTCAGTTCTGTTCTTAAGCGACAGTCAAAAGTTTCCGAGATCATACACAAATCGTTTGCAGAAGAAATTGTTGATCCGCAGACCGGAGAACTTCTGGTTCGATGCGATGAACCTGTAGAGAGTGTTGAAAAGCTGGAGAAACTTGTTGCGGCTGGTGTAGAAACCGCTAAATTCCTGGAGCCTCGCAATGAAAGTTACAGCATAGACAGTATTCGTCGTACTCTGGCAAAAGAGGAAGCCGCCCTTGGGGCAGGTATTGAGAAAAGTGAAGCTTCAGCAACAATGTGGATCTACGAAGCTCTTAGAGGAGCCGATGCACCTTCACTTGATCATGCCAGAAGCTACCTTCGGTCGATGTTCTTTGACAGTAAGCGCTACAGCCTCAGTGAGGTTGGCCGTTACAAGCTTAACGAGAGACTGAACATAAACACATCCATGGACAAGCTTACTCTTACTGTACCTGATCTTGTCTCAATAGTTGATAATCTCATTTGTCTCCGAGAGGGTACGAATGTTTCTGATGACATCGATCATCTAGGCAACAGAAGAGTTAAAACTGTTGGGGAACTTCTGGGGCAGGAATTCTCAAAGGGTCTTGCCAGGATGGCCAGAACTATTAAAGATCGAATGGGACAGCAGGACAGAGAGAAACTCAGACCGCAGGATCTTGTCAATTCAAGAACACTGTCCAGTGTGATAAATTCATTTTTCGGCCAGAGTCAGCTGTCACAGTTCATGGAGCAGACGAATCCTCTTGCGGAGATCACACACAAACGCAGAACCAGTGCTCTCGGTGAGGGTGGTCTTACAAGAGAGCGAGCCGGTTTCGATGTTCGAGATGTACACCATACCCATTACGGCCGTGTATGTCCTGTGGAAACACCTGAGGGGCCCAATATTGGTCTTATTACCACCCTTTCTGTTTATGCTTCAATAAACAGATTCGGTTTCCTGGAGACCCCTTACAGAAGGGTGAACAACGGGAAAATAACAAATGAAGTTTCCTACCTCTCAGCAGACAAAGAAGACAGAACCATCGTAGCTGAAGCTGATTCTCTTGTGGATGAGGACAGCAGGCTTGTGGGACCTCTTGTAAGGGCAAGAAAAGCTGGTGCTTTCCCAATGGTCACACCGGATGAGGTAGAGTATATCGATGTGAGCCCCATGCAATTGGTTGGTCTTTCTGCTGCATTGATACCATTCCTTGAGCACGATGATGCCAACAGAGCCCTGATGGGTTCAAACATGCAGCGTCAGGCTGTGCCTCTTCTCTTTACTGACGATCCAGTTGTGGGTACAGGAATGGAAGAGATTGCAGCGAGGGACAGTGGTGCTCTTGTTCTGGCAGACAGGGCAGGTGTTATCACCCATGTTGATGCTGGCAGGATAGTTATCAAGGCTGACGGAGATGAGTATGATTTTGACCGAGATGATGTCTACGACCTCAGAAAGTTTGAGCGTTCAAATCAGGACACCTGTGTTAATCAGAAACCTCTTGTTTCTGTAGGTGATATTGTTGTAAAAGGCGATATTCTGGCGGATGGAATGGCAACAAAGAATGGAAGACTTGCCATTGGTGTTAACGCTCTTGTGGCTTTTACACCATGGAACGGTTACAACTTTGAAGATGCCATAGTGGTAAGTGAGAGGGTTGTAAAGGACGATACTTTTACCTCTGTTCATATAGTTGAGCTTGAGACACAGTTCCGAGAGACCAAGCTGGGTCCGGAAGAACTTACATACGATCTACCCAACGCTACCGAAAAGCGTATTGCAATGCGTAATCTGGACGACAGCGGTATTGTTCGCGTTGGCTCCAGAATAAGAGCAGGTGACATTCTTGTAGGAAAGGTCAGCCCCAAGGGCGAGCAGGATCTTTCCCCTGAAGAGCGTCTTATCAGGGCAATATTCGGCAAAAGGGCCAGCGATGTGAAGGATACTTCACTTAAGGCTCCTGTGGGCATGTCCGGAATTGTGGTAGACGTAAAGGTTTACTCCCGCAGGGATGATACCGAGCGGGGAAGACGCGAGATAGAGTCTCGTGTTGATGCTTTGCGTGAAGAGAGAATGGACAGCGAGAAAAGGCTTTTTGAAGACCGTAACAGAATGCTCAGAGATGTTCTCTCCGGACAGAAGGCAGCCTCTTTCATTGATGGTGTTACAGGTGAGCAGCTTATTACAGAAGGAAGAAAGATCACGGTTACCTTCCTTAAAAAGGTTGATTTTACCGATCTGGACTTCAATCGTCAGCTTGTCGAGGATCTTGTGGTTGATGACAGGGCCAGAAGGATCCTTCGCAGTGCTGAAAATAAGCTTAAAGAACTAAATGATGTTTTCATGGATATAGAGGACAGGCTTCACCGTGGAGATGAGCTTAAGCCCGGTGTTACCAGGCTGGTTAAAGTCTATATTGCCAAGAGACGCAAGCTGCGTATAGGCGACAAAATGGCTGGCCGTCACGGTAACAAGGGTGTTGTAAGTATCATTGTCCCTGAAGAGGATATGCCTTACCTTCCTGATGGAACACCTGTTGATATATGTCTTAATCCTCTTGGTGTTCCCAGTAGAATGAATGTTGGTCAGATCATGGAAACAAACCTTGGTATGGCTGCTGCTGAACTGGGTATAAACACCATTACTCCTGTATTCGATAGTGTAAAAAATGAAACTATTGGTGATCTTCTTGTGGAAGCCGGGCTTGATCGCGATGGAAAGACAGTTCTTTTCGATGGCAGAACCGGTGATCCGTTTGATCAGCGTGTGACTGTGGGCAGAATGTATATGCTGAAGCTTGCCCATCAGGTAGAGGACAAGATCCACGCAAGATCCACAGGACCATACGCCATGGTCACACAGCAGCCTCTGGGTGGAAAAGCTCAGAACGGCGGACAGAGGCTTGGCGAGATGGAAGTCTGGGCTCTTGAGGCGTATGGTGCGTCTCACTGTCTTCAGGAAATGCTCACCATCAAGAGTGATGATGTTGATGGGCGAACTGAAGCATACAAGGCAATTGTTCATGGCAGGAATGTCGAAACCAGGGGAACGCCGGAGGCGTTCAATGTTCTTCTCAGTGAAATGAGGAGTCTTGCTCTGGATGTCGAACTTGAAATGACTGAAGAGAGGGGGAGGTAGAATGCTTGATTCACATTCCCTAAGAGATGCCAATACATTTCCCGCGGATTTCTCAGGAATAAGAATCAGTCTTGCTTCACCGGAAACCATTAAGGAATGGTCTTACGGTGAGGTAACAAAGGCTGAAACCATAAATTACCGCAGTTACAAACCTGAGGCGGATGGTCTCTTTTGTGAAAAGATATTCGGGCCGGTGAAAGACTGGGAGTGCAGTTGCGGTCGATACAAAAAACCTCGCTACAGAGGTGTAAAGTGCGATCGTTGCGGTGTTGAAGTTACCCATTCACGGGTTAGAAGAAGTCGTATGGGTCATATTGAACTGGCTGTGCCGGTATCACATATCTGGTATTTCAAGAGTCGTAAGATCAACAAATTGCTTGATATTACAAACCTGAATCTTGAAAGAGTTCTATACTACGAATCCTACATTGTTATTACCAGTGAACATCCTTCCCTGAAACCGGGTAAGGTTCTGGATGATGAAGATTATTACGCCGCACGGGAAACCTACGGTGAAGATGCCTTTACTGTAGGGATGGGTGCTGAAGCAGTAACAAGTCTTCTGTCAGAGATCGATCTTGACGAGTTGGCTGCTACTCTTCGTACAAGCATCGCAAACGAAACCACGCAGAGCAGGCGTCAGAAGAATCTCAAGCGCTTGAAGGAAGTTGTTGCTTTTGAAAGTTCAAAGAATGACAACAAGCCCGAGTGGATGATCCTTAGAATACTCCCTGTTCTTCCTCCTGACCTCAGACCGCTTGTACCGCTTGAGGGTGGAAGATTTGCTTCCAGTGATCTGAATGATCTTTACAGGCGTGTTATAAACAGAAACAACAGGCTTCTAAGGCTTCTTGATCTGCAGGCCCCTGATGTGATCCTGCGTAATGAAAAAAGAATGCTACAGGAGGCAGTTGATGCCGTTCTTGATAATGGAAGTCGCCGGAAGCCGGTAAAGGGTGCGGGAATGCGACCTCTTCGCAGTCTCTCTGATCTCTTGAAGGGCAAGCGTGGAAGATTCCGCCAGAACCTTCTTGGAAAACGCGTTGACTACTCCGGTCGTTCCGTTATTGTTGTGGGACCTGAACTGAAAATGCACCAGTGCGGACTTCCCAAAACAATGGCTCTTGAGCTGTTCAAACCCTTTGTGGTCGGCAGACTTGCCAGATTGACCGGCGACAAGGTTAAGATGGCACAGAAGCAGGTTGAAGATAAGGAAGAGATAGTGTGGGCTATTCTGGAGGATGTTATTGCCAATCATCCAGTAATGCTTAACAGAGCTCCGACTCTTCACCGATTGGGTATACAGGCATTCGAGCCTGTTCTTGTTGAGGGTCTGGCTATCAGGCTTCATCCTCTTGCATGTGCGGCGTTCAATGCTGATTTCGATGGTGATCAGATGGCGGTTCATGTTCCTCTGTCAGCAGAAGCTCAGATCGAAGCTCGCGTTCTTATGCTTGGAAGCCGAAATATTCTTCAGCCTTCCAGCGGCGAACCAGTGGCAGCACCAAGTCACGATATTGTGATCGGTGCCTATTACATTACAAAGCCGCGTGCCGGTGATAAGGGAGAAGGCATGATCTTTTCCTCTGCGGAACAGGTCATCGGAGCACTGGATGCAGGAAAGGTTAATCTGCATTCAAGAATAAAAGTTCGCAGTATTAACAAAATAAATGAGATAAATTCAAAGGGCAAAAGACGACAGCCCAGATACTGGAAAGATTATACCACTCCGGGTCAGGTTATTTTCAATTCCATAGTGCCGGAGGGCATGGGATACATAATGGCTAACGGACTTACAGAGGACCATGCAGTTATCTTTGGTAAAAAGGGTCTGAATCGTATGGTGTCCAGGTCATTTAATGAACTCGGCGCCGTGAAGACCGCTGTATTTCTTGATAATCTCAAGGATCTTGGATTTAAGTACAGTACGACCTGTGGTCTTACCGTTGGTATGGATGACATGATAGTTCCCGATGCCAAGAAGGGATTGATCAAAGACAGCTCAGACCGGGTTGCTCAGGTTGAGTTTGCTGCCCGAAAAGGGGAGATGACCGAGAGTGACAGGTACAACAAGATCATTGATGTCTGGTCCAAAACCACGGATGATGTAAAGAATTCAATGATGGAACAGCTCAGCCACGATAATCACGGATTTAATCCTATTTATCTTATGGCAAATTCCGGAGCCAGGGGAAGTATCGAACAGGTAAGACAGCTTGCGGGTATGCGTGGCCTCATGGCCAAGCCCAAGAAGAAACTGTCAGGAGAGATCGGTGAAACCATCGAGACTCCTATCATCAGTTCCCTTAAAGAAGGTCTTTCGGTTATCGAGTACTCTATATCAACACATGGTTCCAGAAAGGGTCTTGCAGATACTGCTCTTAAAACTGCCGACGCCGGGTATCTTACCCGTCGACTTGTAGATGTTTGTCAGGATGTGGTAATTACCACTGACGACTGCGGTACTATTCGAGGCCGTGAGATATCTGCACTGAAAGAGGGCGAGAAGGTCATTGAGAAACTCAGTGAGCGTATTGTTGGCAGGGTGACAGCAGAAGATGTTTATGATCCTGTGACCGATGATGTTATATGTGAGGCGGGCGCGGAAATAACGCCACAGCTTGCTTCCTACATAGATTCCCGTTCGATTGAGTCAGTTAAGATTCGTTCCGTACTAACCTGCGAGGCCCAGCGCGGTCTTTGTGCCAAGTGTTACGGCTGGGACCTCCGCCGTACCCGCATAGTCACCCAGGGTGAGGCTGCTGGTGTTATAGCAGCTCAGTCAATAGGTGAACCCGGTACACAGCTTACACTGCGAACCTTCCATACCGGTGGTGTGGCATCACGCGAGGCGCAGGATAACCTGGTTAAAGCAAGGCATCCCGGTAAGGTAAGTTTCAGGAACATACACCTGGTAGAGGGCGTTGATGCCGAGGGAAAACCAAGTGTTATTGCCTCCCGCAACGGTCAGATAGATGTTATTGACGGTAATGGAGAGATCCTTTCAACGTACGAGATATCTCCAGGGGCGATCATGTACATCGTTGATGACCAGATAGTAGAGAGAGACGAACTTCTGTTTGTTGCGGAACCGTTCAGTAATCCCATAGTCAGCGAGCATTCCGGCTCGATCCACTATGTCGATATTGAAGAAGATGTTACTTTACAGGAAGACATTGACAATGAGCAGCACAGGCAGATGATCATTGTTGAGGATAGAAGCCGCACGCTTCATCCGCACGTGTTCATACTTCCAGAGTTCATGGTTGTTCTTTCCGGTCGCCCAAGGCGCAGAGAAGAAGAACTGATCACCTTTAATGAGCTTCTGGAAGAGGCGGAAACATCAAACGGCAGAATCGTTTTCACCTATCGTGATACAAATGCCGTGCGACCCACTTCGCTTTACGATGATATTCTTTCCAGTCATTCAGAGGGCACTTCTGAAGCTTCTTTCCTTTCTAGTGATTGCAGAAGAGTTGGAACTGGAAGTTATGCTGCTTTTGCAGAAATAGTCGACCAGTTGGGTCTGGCAACTGCAAAGAGCAAGAAAGACAAGAAAGCGTTTGAAGCTCTTAAAGAAGTTACTGATCGTCTTGCTGCTTCCAGCAGTCGCAAGAATGATGATCTTGAGGATGAATTCATGGAGGCTCTGATTGACTACAGCCAGAACCATCCATTTGTAATGGGTCTTGCCAGCCTGGACAAAGCCCATGCTGGAACCAGGCAGGTTATTCTGAGATTCAGCGATATGGTCGCAAAGTCAAAAATCCTGGTACTTGTGAGTTTCTTCCAGAAAGGTGGTTCCAGAAGCCATATCGTTGTTCGCGGCAAGCAGCGTCAGCTTGGGCAGGATCAGGTTGAGCAGTTCATAAAGGACCATGTTCGAGGCATCTATCCGATTCCCAGTGGCGCCACGCTTCATGTCAGGGATGGCCATCTAATTCGGACAGGTACACATATTGCGAGAATGGTTAAGCGGGCAGGTATGCAGAAGGATATTACCGGTGGTCTTCCTCGAGTGGATGAGCTTTTTGAAGCAAGGCGTCCAGGTGACGCTGCTGCAATAGCTGAGATCAGCGGAACAGTAGTTCTGAGCCCGATCAAAGCTGCCATGCGTACGGTGACCATTACCGGAGATCAGGGGCAGGAAGCCAATGTGAAGATTCAGGCCACAAAGCACATCCGGGTTCGTGAAGGCGACCGTGTTGAAGCTGGGGATAAACTTACAGACGGACCTCTTGATCCTCATGATATCCTCAGGGTTATCGGTACTGAAAGTGTAGAGGATTACCTTCTTAACGAGATCCAGGAGGTTTACAGACTTCAGGGAGTTAAGATCAACGATAAACACATCGGCATTGTCGTAAGACAGATGCTGGGTAAAGCAAGGGTTGAGAATGCCGGCGATACACAGTTCCTTGAAGGAGCCAGTATCAACCGACTTACCCTTAACAAAGTGAACATGGACATGATGAGTCAGGGCAGACGCCCTGCATCCAGTGATGTAATGCTGCTTGGAATTACCAAGGCATCTCTGGCTACGAACAGCTTCCTCTCCGCTGCATCCTTCCAGGAAACCAATTCAGTTCTTTCAGACGCTGCTATTAACGGCAAGCTTGATGGATTGGTTGGTTTGAAGGAAAATGTAATTGTAGGACACCTTGTTCCTGCAGGTACAGGAGTGAAAGCTTATAGAAGTCTCGCCATTTCCATGAGTGATGGCTCTGAGTTACCGGTGCCGGTCCCGGAGCCTGAGGTTGACGACAAGTTTAATCATGTATAGAGTTGCACTCACAAGAAATTGGAGAAACGGCAGCTCCCGCGAGCTGACCCACGAAAGGAGAAAGTTTGCCCACCATTAATCAGCTGGTGCGAAAAGGGCGTAAGAAGCCGACACAAAAGACGAAGGCCCCTGCTCTTACAGGTTGCCCGCAGAGAAAAGGGATTTGTACCCGAGTGTACACTTCTACCCCTAAGAAACCTAATTCAGCACTTAGAAAAGTTGCCCGAGTAAGGCTTCGCAACGGGTTTGAGGTTACAGCATATATTCCCGGCGAAGGACACAACCTTAATGAGCACTCTGTTGTTCTTGTCAGGGGTGGCCGAGTGAAGGATCTTCCCGGCGTGCGTTATCACATCATTCGTGGTGTTGAAGATACAAGCGGCGTAGAGGGTAGAAAACAAAGCCGTTCCAAATACGGAACAAAACGGGATTCATAGAGCGGGGAACAAAAAAAAATGAGAAGAAACAGACCAAAACGCAGAGAAATTCTGCCTGACGTAAGATACGGCAATCTTGTTGTTGCAAAGTTTATCAACAACATCATGCTGCAGGGTAAGAAATCAATAGCTGAGGCTATTGTATACGGAGCATTTGACATCATTTCCGAAAAAACAGGACAGGACCCTGTGTCCGTTTTTACAAAGGCTATGAACAATGTTCGCCCTACCCTTAAGGTAAAGAGCCGTCGTGTTGGTGGATCAACCTACCAGATCCCTCTTGAAGTTCGCCCCGAGGAAAGGGACGCTCTTGCCATGAGATGGATCATAGGATTTTCCAGAAAACGCAAGGGTAATACCATGAGATCCCGCCTGGCAGCCGAGTTTATGGATGCCTCCAGAAACGAAGGTTCAAGCGTTAAGAAGAAAGAGGATACTCACAAGATGGCAGATGCTAACAAGGCATTCGCCCACTACCGCTGGTAACCTCAGTTACATATGAATAGCCCCGCTACGGTTTAATCCGAGCGGGGTTTTTCTTTTATACAGGAACAAATTCAAAAGCATATACTGGAGTGTGACTGACAATGGGCGTTGAGTAGAAAGGCTTCACGGTCGAGTTAGAATTCTTGGAGATTTGAGGAGAATAGCACCGCTATTTGACAATAATCTACGAGGATTATAGCCGATTGTGGAACCTTTATACCGATGCTGCATTCTCGGTCACGCTCCTAATGAAGATAAAACTATATCACACGGGAGTAAATATGAATCACAGGATTCTATATGCAGCAGTCACCGTTGTTGTAACTCTCTGTGCATGTCAGCTGCAGCCTGCCAGAACAGATCCGGTTGTTGAAGGAAGACGGCTTGTTGTTGTGGATCGTATTGGTGTGGATTACGGAGAGAGCTCCGAAGTTTTCGGGAATATTTCCGGAGCAGTATTCATCAATGACTCTGTTTTTGTTGTTCTTGATAAAGGATACCAGGAACTGAGAGTTTTTGACGTAAATTGTGATCATATCGCTACGCAAAGTTATCAGGGTAATGGACCACTTGAATATCGATGTGCTGAGTACCTTGCGGTTGCCGGTTCCAGTTTTGCGGTACTTGAATTCAATATGCCTCCCAGATGTGTTTTCTTTGATCAGCAGGCTGCTCCTGTGTCATCAGTAACTTTTGAGGGAATGACTGCACTTCAGGAACCTGGTTTTGTTAATGATTCCACAGTGGTGGGCTTTGTTGGAAGCATTGATAGAGAGGGTGATTCAGTAAGTATCGGTTACGAGATCTGTGTATGGAATACTGTCAGCGGAGAGAGAAAGCGGGTTCTGTATTCAAGATTTCTTGAAATAGATGTTCTTGAAGACAGTTATAGTTTACTTGTTCAACTTGAGAACTCCATTGCTGCAAGCAGTTCAGGAATCGTTTTTGTAGCACCGGACAGAGATGGTTACGAGATTCTGGTCTTTTCTCTTGACGGAACTCTGCTTGATACAATCTGCACCCCGCATGATAGAGTTTTGCGTGAAGCCAGCGAGATTGAACAGGAACAGGTCTGGAGAAAGTTCAGAGATGGAGGGATGGATAACTGGGAACCATCTGTTTACGAACCGGGGATAACAGATATTCAGGTTCAGGATTCAGAGGGATATGTGTGGGTCTGTCACGGTTCCAGGTTCAAGCCTTCTTTTGATGTTTATACCCTTGATGGAGAACTGGCTTTCACATGTATATGCCAGGGGCTTCCGGGAGACGAAATGATTGCTTTCGGGATATCGGACCACGGCATTCTGGCGTACACAATATGTCCGTACACCTTTCCAAAGGTATTTGTGATGGAGCTTGAATGAATGGCCGCTCCTTTTCAGGAGCAGCCAGCTAAATCGGGCTCTATAGTTTCGGAATTCTTATCTTCTGTCCGGGAAAGATCTTGTCAGCGTCTTTGATGACTTCTTTGTTGGCCTCAACAATTTTCGTGTACTTGTTGCCATCACCATAAAAATTCTTCGCGACGGCCCACAGGGTATCTCCCGATTTGATCTCGTAGTACTCTGTATCCTTCCCTATGGGCAGTTTGCTGAGTACTTCA
>JAOZLN010000253.1 GCA_029934845.1 Candidatus Sabulitectum sp. | reverse complement strand
AGCTGTTTTTGAGTACCGGGAAGTATGCTGCGCCAACTACAGGATCATATACAAGGTACACAACGGTTCCCTTTTCATTCACTGCGTTCTTGATTCCCGCAGAAATATCCAGGAGATTCTTCACAGAAGGCTTTTGCGGTAATCTTTCCATTGCTTCCTCAATGTTTACCCTGAATGTACTCCAGTGATCTGCCACTTACCATGGCTTTATCGCCATAGCGTTTCCTTACCCTGTCGGCTACCTTATTCAGTTCCACTGTTCTTTCCGGGAAAAAAGAAAGTTGTGCAGTTTTAGAAGGCACAAAGTGACTGGTGTTCACACCGACCAAGCGGATCGGTTCCCTGATATGCTGCCTTGCCATCTCTTCCGCTGCAGCAAGTATTGTCTGATCCTGATCGGTTGGGGTGGCAAGGATCTTTCGTCGTGTTATCCGTTTCATGTTGCGAAGACGATACTTCAGTGTAACCACCCCTGCAAGCCATCCTCCATCTCGAACCCGGCACCCTGTTTTCTGACAGACCATGGCAAGGGCTGGCATGTACTCTGCAGAAGTGGATACATCCCGGCTGAATGTGTGTTCGTGACCCATGGATTTCGGAGGCTCTCTGTAACCGAAGAATCTTACCGGTCTGTCATCTATACCCCTGGCATACCTGTATATCTCTTCTCCGTGAGAGCCCAGAATAGATCGAAGAGTTCCCCGGGGAATATCCCGGAGCTTTCCTATGGTATCCATACCGAACATCCCCAGTTTATCTGCAGTAGTGGGACCTACCCCCCAGAGTGCACCTATGGGAAGATCAACAATATCATCCGGCATCAAAAGCCCGGCTCCCCGGGGTTTGTAGTAATTTGATGCCATCTTTGCAAGCAGCCTGTTTGGGCCGCAACCTATTGTACACCACAGTGAAGTGGCTTCATGAACTGCATTCTGTATTTCCAGTGCTTTGTCTGTAATACTTCCAGGTGTACCTGTAAGATCCATAAATGCCTCATCGATACTGGTAGGCTGCATTCTGGGTGTAAATGAAAGAAGCACCTCAAAAACACGGTTGCTGTAAGTTTTGTATCTTGCAAAACTTCCGGAAAGTATCACCGCATGTGGAATAAGGTTCAGTGCCCGGGTCATAGGCATTCCAGCGTGTACCCCGTATTTTCTGGCTTCATAGGTACAGGAGGTTACAACTGAGCGAAAACCCGGATCTCCACCGACGATAACCGGCTTTCCGTGGAGTTCCTCACGACCCAGCAGCTCAACCGAAACAAAGTAGGCGTCCATATCCACATGAAGTATCCGTCTTTCAGGCTCCACTGGAATACTCACAGTCTACAACCCAGCCCATGGCTTCGGTGTTAAGGTGTATCTCGTATACATCATCGTCGGATGTACGAACCACATAGTGATAAAATTTTACAGTGCCCCGCCTGCTCTCCCAGGAAGAGGAAACCCTTACGATGTGATAAACACGATTCTGCCATCGGAACCTGCACGGGGTCACGCTGCCCCCTGCAAAGTGGCAGATCATCTCTATACGCTCCCCCAGTTCCTGCAAAATTTACCTCCAGCATCTTTTCCCACAGGTAAAATAGTACACATGCGTTTACATGTCAAAAGAAAAGCTGAAGATTCCACACAGATATTTCATTATATTGCAGCACAGGTTCAGGCTTGCAGAAGATATATCCCCTGAGGTAAGATCTGACACAACATCCCATGGAGGAATTCGTACATGACCACTGAACACAGAACAAACACACCGACCATTTCCGCAGTTGTTCCTGTGTACAACGAAGAGAACAATGTTGAGAATGCCGTAAAAGCACTGATGACAGTGCTGTCAGCAGGCTTCAGTAACTACGAAATACTCATTATCGAGAGTGGAAGTACTGACCTTACTGCAGATATCGCAGATAAGCTGGCTTTGAATAATTCACATGTTCGTGTTATCCACCAGATCAGCCGGGAAGGTCTGGGAAGTGCTATCCGGCTTGGGTTCGCCAACTCATTCATGGACTACATACTGTATCTGGATGGCGATGAGCCATTTGATGTAAAGAAGATCGAAAAGATCATCCCTTTGCTGGATTCCTGCGAAGCGATTATCGGCTACAGGGTGGGCAGACGGGAAAACTTCAAGAGAATACTGTTCAGCAAAGTCTATAACGGTCTTATTCAGTTCTTTTTTCGACTCAATGTCCGCGATGTAAATTTTTCAATGAAGGTTGTTTCTCGAAGTCTTATCAAGAAACTGAAACTTAGAGCAAACGGATGCTTCTACGATGCTGAACTTATTGCAGAGATCAGGCGCACAGGAACTGAGATCTACGAATTGGGCTTTGACTACACACCCAGATCAAACGGTGAATCATCTCTGGACAAGCCATCCATCATACTGAATATGCTTGCAGAAATGTTTTCCTACTTTGTCAGAAGAAAGATCTTCGGTCGTTGACGAAGGATCTTCTCTGTACGATATCTTTCTGTGCATAGACCAAGAAAGCAGGGAACTGAATTGAAAAAAGTACTGGTTACCGGAGCAGGCGGTTTTATCGGTCATCGCCTGGTTCACGCTCTGATCAATGAAGGAGTTGAAGTTACCTGCCTTCTTCGCTACACATCAACGGCATCACGGGGCTTACTGGATCACCTGCCTGAATCCATGAGAAACTCTTTCGAACCGGTTTTCGGTGATATAAGAAACCCCGAGATCCTTAAGATCGCTATGAAAGGCTGTGACACTGTTTTCAACCTGGCTGCACTGATAGGAATACCGTACTCCTATGTCTGTCCTTCTGATGTGATCTCTGTGAACATCGGTGGAACATTGAACGTGCTGAATACAGCAAGGGAAACCGGTGCAAAAGTGATCATCACCTCCACCAGCGAAGTTTATGGCTCGGCAAAAGAGGTTCCCATAACTGAATCCCACCCTCTGAATGCCCAGTCTCCTTACGCTGCCTCCAAGACCGGTGCTGATCAGCTTGCTCTGAGTTATCATTCGACCTTCGGATTGCCTGTGACCATCTGCAGACCTTTCAACACCTATGGTCCAGGGCAGTCACAGAGAGCTATTATCCCTACAATTCTTGCACAGGCCATATTCTCGGACAAAGTCGAATTTGGTTCCCCTGAACCAACCAGAGATTTCACTTTCGTGGATGATACTGCCGCCGGTTTTGTTGCTCTGGCGAAATGTCCTGAAGCCATAGGCAGAACTGTTCAATTGGGGACCGGCAGAGAAATTTCAATAGGTGAGCTGGTCAAAATGGCAATTGCTTCCATTGGAAAAAGCGACATCCGGGTGATATCTTCAGAACCTCAGAGAAAGCGACCTGAAGCAAGTGAGGTAATGAGGCTTGTGGCATCGAACGACCTTGCTTTGCAACTTACTGGCTGGAAACCGGAAGTACCTCTTGAAAAAGGACTTGAGTTAATGGCACAATGGATTGTTGAGCATCCTTCTCTTTACAGGATCAGGGGGTTCGCAGTATGACAGAAAGACGGGTTGCCGTTATTCTTGCAGGTGGAAAGGGAACAAGACTTGCACCCTATACCGCCGTTTTCCCCAAGCCTCTTGTTCCTCTCGATCAATACCCTGTTGTTGAAATTCTCGTGCGACAACTGGTTGCCGCCGGGTTCAACGAACTTATTTTCTCCACGGGTTACCTTGGCGAATTGCTCAGAGCTTACTTTCATGAGCATCCGCTGAAAAGCAGAGGAGTAACCTTTTCCTGGGTCAAAGAATCTTCTCCTCTTGGAACAGCCGGCCCTCTTAGGTTGATCCACAACCTTCCGGAAAACTTTCTGGTCTTGAACGGAGATCTCTTCACAACTCTTGATTTCAACAGTCTGTACCAGAATCATACCGCGTCAAAAGCCGCACTAACCATTGCAATGCACAGCAAACAGGTCAATCTTCAGCTGGGAGTTGTAAAGCATGAAGGGCGTCAGGTTACCGGATATGCCGAGAAACCATCTTATAATTATGATGTCAGCATGGGAATCTATGCTTACTCCAAACAGGCTCTTGATCACATTGCAGAGGGTCAAAGAATGGATTTTCCCGAACTTGTACAGACCTTGATAAATGCCGGGAAAGTAGTTGAGTGTGAGATCAGCCAGGCTCGCTGGCTTGATATAGGTAA
>JAOZLN010000252.1 GCA_029934845.1 Candidatus Sabulitectum sp. | reverse complement strand
AAGAATTCTAACTCGACCGTGAAGCCTTTCTACTCAACGCCCATTGTCGGTCAAGCTCCCAGGGGCGAGAGTCTGGTAACATAAAACTATAGTGGGGTTAATTCATAATGAAAATAGCTGTATTCGATCCCTGCAGTGGGATCTCCGGGAACATGATCCTTGGTGCTCTGCTGGATAATGGACTTTCTCTTGAAGAGCTGGTTGCCGGTTTACGAGTGCTGCCTTTGTCCGGCTGGGACATAGTTGCGTCTAAAGTTATGCGCGGTGGCTTGTCCGGTACTCATGTTGAAGTGATAATTCCCCATGAGCATGTACACCGGCACCTGTCTGATATTGTTGCACTTATTGAACCTTCATCTTTGCATCCATGGGTCAAGCAGAAGGCATTGTCTGCTTTTAGCCTGCTTGCGTCAGCTGAAGCCTCTGTGCATGGAATTGATGTTGAGAAAGTGCATTTTCATGAGGTGGGTGCTATGGATGCCATTATCGACATAGTGGGCAGTTGCCTTGGATTGCATATGCTGGGTGTACATGATGTTTACTCTTCCTCCGTTGCTGTTGGAACGGGTACTGTTTCGTGCGCGCATGGGATTATGCCGCTGCCTGCACCTGCAACCTCACGATTACTGCAGGGGGTGCCTGTTGTACCCACCAGTGAGCCTTCAGAACTTACCACACCAACCGGAGCCGCAGTATTAACTGCTCTGGTTGAATCGTGGGATGCTCCACCTGCCTATGTGGGAGTTTCCAGCGGAATGGGAGCCGGTTCACGCCAGGGGAAGACCAGGGCAAACCTGTTGCGACTGATCATTGGCTCATCTGCTGTTGCTACTCAGAGTGATGAAGGAAACAGCTGCCTTATGATTGAAGCTGTTATTGATGACCTTGATCCCCGAATATGGCCGGTGCTGAATGCAGGAATTCTAGCGGCTGGTGCTTTTGACTGTTATGCCCGGAACTGTCTGGGCAAGAAGGGCAGACCGGCGATGGAGCTTGTGGTGCATCTGCCGGAGAGTGCCCGGGAATCTGTACTCTCTGTGGTTTTCGCTCATTCTTCCACCCTTGGGGTAAGAATCTCTGATGTTGAAAGAGTCGTGCTGCAGCGTGAGTTCAAACAGGTAAGTACCCGGTATGGTGATGTTACCATAAAGCTGGGATATTTCAGCGACAGGGTAGTCAGTGCCGAACCGGAGTTTGAAGAATGTGTTGCTCTGGCTGATGCTGCCGGAGTACCGGTTAAGGTTGTTCTGCAGTCAGCCAGAGGCGTGGCTGCTGAATTGTTCCTGTAAGGATTGTTATGGACATTTCTCGTTTGCTTGAAGTGCTTGGTAAAGCCGGGATAGACCCCGGCGAGGCTGTGTCTGCTTTACGCGAGGCAGGGCTGGACGACCTGGGTTTCTCTGTTGTTGATTCTTCCCGGGGCGAGAGGCAGCCATTGCCGGAGGTTGTGTTCGGCCAGGGCAAGACCGTTGAACAGATCCTTGCAATTACAGAAGCTCTGCTTACCCGTACAGGGCTGGCAATAGTGTCCCGTGTGCCGGATGATTTTTCTTCTTCTTTGCTGAATGCTTTTCCTGCAGGGAAACTGCATACCCTTTCCCGCATGTTTGTTGTGGGAGAGTATACAGGTTCATTCAAGGCTACCGGTTCTGTGGTTGTGGTAACAGCCGGTACATCTGATCTGCCTGTGGCTGAAGAAGCGGTAGTTATTCTTGAGACTATGGGTGTACCTGTAAAACTTATTGCAGATGTGGGAGTGGCCGGTATCCACAGGCTTGGTAATGTACTGCCGGACATTCTTTCTGCATCTGTCTGCATAGCCTGTGCCGGTATGGATGCGGCGCTGATAAGTGTGTTGGGCGGATTGTTTCCAGGGCCGGTTATTGCAGTACCAGTAAGCACTGGTTACGGTGCTGCCATGTCGGGCTTCACAGCACTGTTCTCGTCCCTTAGCTCATGCAGCCCCGGTGTATGTGTGGTTAACATTGACAACGGCATAGGGGCCGCAGCAGGGGCGCTTAGAATTCTAAGGGAAAAGTAAAGCATTTCCAGCTGAGTGTATATGACAGCTCTTGAATGTTGAAAACATAAAAAGGGATATTATTCCCAATGTGCATATTCTTCTAACACTTCAGTCATTTCTATATTCCTGCATTCTGAAATCGGCTTTATTCCGATTCCATCCGTCCCTCTTCATCAACCTTAAGAACCCACATATCCACATCACCAGCACCCTGGCTGGAAGTATATCCCGATACGATGAAACCTCCTCCGGCAGCAGGTGTGATGTGTTCTGCACCCTCATTGCCCGGTCCTCCATGGGTTTCAGACCACTGTACTTCACCTGATTCATTGATGCAGAGAAGCCAGATATCCAATCTACCCGCACCCTCTGAAGCTGTGCTTCCAGCAATAACGCAACCATCAGGACTGGAGGTAATGGAAAAAGCCATGTCATCCATTTCCCCGCCGTACGTCCATTGATCAACAATATCTCCATCCGGTGAAACAAGAGCCGCCCAGACATCGTAATTTCCGGATTTGGATTCTGTATAACCGGCCACCATGATATTACCGTCGGTCATTTCCACCATATCAAGCGGGTAGCAGTTGCCTGGCTGTCCGGGAAACATTTCCAGCCATTCTTCATTCCCATTGGAATCAACCCTTAAAATGAAGGGAACGGTATGGTTTCCAGCGTCTGGATTCTTAACAGAACCGGTTATCAGAAAATCTCCGTTCTCCATTTCGATAAGAGCCTCTGCCATGCCTGTGCCTGCGTGGCCGAACTGCCTGTTCCACATCTCATTGCCTTCAGCATTGGTCTTTAGAATGCTGACTACTTTTCCATCTCCGGCTACTGAATCAACATATCCAGCAAGCAGGAAACCTCCATCCGAGGATTGGATCATGTCGTAAGTCCAGTCATCATTACTGGTTCCCACCGATCGTTCCCATACGATCCCGCCACGGTCATCAAGCTTGAATATCCAGTTCTGCTGCCCCTCTTCCACGGTTGTGGTAACTCCTGCGAACACAAAACAATCATCGTCAGTTTCCAGTCCGGATGCGGCTAGATCCACCCATGGCCCGGAAAAATAATTTCCGGTCCAGACAATCTTCCGGTCACTGTCGGTTCTCACTATCATGCAGTCTAGACCTCCGGCATTTTCGGATGAGAGGATAGCCCCGGAAACGTCAATGATGGAAATACCGCAGGTTAGAATACCCCCGTCTTCGGTAACAAGAGAGAAAAACGCCTGCTCGGGTAGATCGGTACCGTACGTCTGTTCCCATGTGTCAGAATATGCAGCAGCTGACAAAAGAATAATCGATATCATTGTAAATCCTATCCTCACGATATTCCCCCTGATTCTGTTAAAAAAGGCAATCATGATCATGAGACCAGAGCCCTGAAAAATTTTAACGAATGGTGTATGAGCTTTGATAAAAGCGATTCCCGATAATATTTGCGTGGAGTCTCCCAGCCTCTTTTAGATTACGCTATGCCTGTATGTAACATTTCAAGGATAATTCCCATATTCGAAATAAGCAAGGCTTACCAGGGAGCAAAAAGTGTTACGGAAGTTCTTCCCAACATATCTGCGGGAAATTAGCCGGATGCTCTTAGTACGCAAGGATACTGCCACCATCTATAGTGAAATTCAAGAAAGCCCTTCTTACCTGGAGCGTGACTGACAATGGTCGTTGAGCAGTAGCGCCTCACGGACGAGATAGAAAGCAATGGAGGAGAAAAGGAAAAGTAAGGCATTTCCAGCTGAACTGTGTTAATTATCTTCGATTACCTCTCTTGAGTAAATTACATTGAGTGTAGATGATATACGCATGAATATTGAAGACATAAAAAGGGAAGTTATTCCCGCATGCACTGAGTTTGAGGTACAAAAGCTTTTTGTTTTTGGCTCTTTTGCCCGAGGTACAGAATCGTTAACCAGTGATGTAGATCTTCTTCTCCGCCCAGGGTGATTACTCTGTTAAGAAGAATGTAGTGGTTGCTCTCTCCCTCCCATAGACCTTCATCAGAAGATTCCGCATAAAGTTTCCACTTGGAAAGGGTATCAAGGCTTATGCCGTTAACTTCTTCGTATCCAGGTTGATTCAAAACCACAATGGTATCGGTCTGACT
>JAOZLN010000035.1:6145-12963 GCA_029934845.1 Candidatus Sabulitectum sp. | reverse complement strand
TCCCCGGAGACAGCCAGAGTGAGGTTATTGCAAGAATCGGCGACTACGACCTGCCTATTGATCAGGTTGCAGTGCAGCTGAAGAATCTTGCAGATAAATTCTGGCGTGAACAGAACAAGCACCTTGATGTCATAGTTCTTAATGCGGACACTCGTGTTCCAATGAGAGCTATGGTCGATCTTTTTGCGGCTCTTCGTTTCGAGGAGTTGTACAGCATTCAGTTTAACGCTCAGGAATTGAGCACAGGAATATAGAGGAGGTGAGATGGCTACAAGCGCCGACATAGAGAGCAGGGAAAAGTCCGCACGAGGTTTTGAGTGGGGTATTGTTGTTGCTCTTGCGTTTCTGATCATCTTCTTCGAGTTTATTCCTGCCAGTGAACTGGGCAGGCTGTCTACTCGAACTTCAGATTCCCAGATGGAAGCCGTAGAGGCTGATATCGCCTTTGACGATGATGTTGAAGAGCAGGAAGAAGAAGTAGAAGAAGAGCAGGAAGAATTGCAGGATGAGACGGAAGAAATAATTGAAGAACTGGACATCACGCTGTCACTCAGCGAAGACACTGAAGGTCTTGAAGAGGCTTTAACCATAGATCAGAGTGATGAGCTGGCTGATGCAGGGCAATCGGACGAAATGGGACCACCGCGCTTCATGGCAGTGGAGAACCTTCCGGTTTGTACCTACAGGCCTGCTCCCGCATATCCGGAACTGGCCAGCATGGCTGGAGTTGAGGGTAGTGTTACAGTATGGATCTATGTGAAGCCTGACGGTACAGTGGCTGATGTTCAGCTTTACAACTCAAGCGGAGTGGGAAGCCTCGACCAGGCTGCCATGTCGGCTGCGTGGGATACACGCTGGTCGCCTGCACGGAACAACGGCGTCGCCGTTGGTGTGTGGACTTCGGTGGGTTACAACTTTGAGTTATCTAATTAGGGTGTGGCATATGGGTATGACACACAATACAAAAAGGATCCAAACGGCTAATAATGGCTGGTTTGGAAAAAGACAGGAGGTGGAAGTGAGTATGAGGAATACCAGGCGAAGTCGCGGGTTCCTTGCACTCGCCGTGCTTGCACTCTTCGTGTTTGTTGGCACGGGCCTCGCAAGAGAGCTTCGAGAGGTTTCCCTGCCAGAGAGCACAGATGCCAGACCAAATTTGGTCTGGGGACTGCACAACCTGAGTAATGTCTGGAGTGCTTTCCTGAATCTCGGCAGGTTTGGAGATCCGAACGGTGATTACCCTTCAATGGAATGGCCCGGCGGTTCCGGCAGCAGTTACCTCTGGGCAGGTAACTTCTGGACCTCATGTGCTGGTGAGATTACCGGCAGTTGGCCCGACAGTATGGGTAAATGGGCAAGTTGCTCCGACTATGGAGACTGGGAACTGTGGGCTAGCGATGGCTACCCTATGGAGAAACTCGTTCCCGGTCCTACTGCTCTTGAGCAGACACAGTACGGGTACGATGACTGGGAGCTTTCCAGAAACTCCGACCCTTACGGTATGGGTGTCTGGGAAGAGAACTACGGATGGGGAACACCTGGCTACAACAACTTCATAGCCAACAAATTCGTAGTTACTCACCACAGTGAGTACGGCAGCGGTGCCGATCTTGATGGTTTTGTTGTTTCAATTCGCGGTGATTGCGACGTTGCCACAGCAGACCCTGTAGAAGCTCATGTTGAAGACATGGTCTACTACGACGGTCATGCTATCTGGCTTCGCGGTGATCCGAATTACGACGACTTCGACTACATTTTCCAGGATGGCGTGAAGGCTGTTGATCAGGATATCTACACCTATCAGCAGAACCCTGACAGCCCACTTGGTGCTGATGATCCCAATAACATCTTCTACTACTACAACTACGCGGAACCAGACAACATTGCTGATAATGATGTTAACGGTGACGGTGTAGCCGATGGTTATACTATCCTTTTCAAGACAGTTGATTTCAGTGATCCTTCCACTTACATCTATCCGGTGAACGCTGGAACCAGCCAGGAAATGTTCACCGAGGGCAACCGCCCGGAGAACTTCTGGCAGCATGTTGTGGGCGATACCACATACGCTGTTGTTCCAAGAAGCATGAGCTTCATGTGGGACAGTGATGGCGCCGGCAGTTCCGTTGATGACAGTGGAGAGCAGGATCTTGACAACCCGGCAGTGGGATTCATTGCCTGGCGTCTTCTTGATCTCTGGGTTCTGAAGGCTGATGGTACCACCGAGCGTCCTATCGATGTTTACGGTGTTCCTATTCCTCTGAGCCACGCATGGTGGAACTGGGAGAGCGATCCCGGTACAGATATCGAGAAATACGATTACATGTGGGGACAGTTCCCGGACGAGAGCGGTCAGTACAGTGGACCTCTCTATCTGGAAGACTGGGTTGGCAACGAAAACACACCGGAAGCCAGAACTACTCCAAACCCCGGTCCATGGCCTTTCGTATACAACAGCCCTCTGGCTCTCGGTTACCCAACATTTGATTACAGATTCCTTCCGTCAATGGGTCCTGTGACCCTTGCAGACGATGACAGTCTGTTTGTTATCGGTGGATGGATCGTTGGTCTTGGTCTTGAAGGTGCAAGAGTTGCTGCCGATGAGCTTCTCAGTGCCTACTACCTTGATGGCGGATGGGGCGTACCTGCTCTTCCACCGACACCGATCCTTTTCTACGAGGCACAGGATAATGCTGTTCACCTTGAGTGGGGTGCCAATGCAGAGGCATACTCTCCATTCGGTGGATACAACATCTATCGTTCAGCATTCGAGCCAGGCAACTTTGAGCTTGTTTCAACAGTTACCGAGCCCGGTGTGCACGAGTACACAGACAATACTGCCCGTAACGGATTCCCCTATTACTATGTAGTAACCGCATTTGATGCTGTGACCCTTATAGAAAGCACCAAAAGTAATTACAAGCAGACTTTAGAGGGAACTCCTGTTGCAGTAACGCCCAATTGGGATACTGATTCCGACTGGGTAAACAACGTTAGAGTGGTTCCCAACCCCTACAAGATAAGCGCTGCCTGGGAAACAACCTACTTCAACAAAATTGCATTTGTTAATCTGCCAAGTATGTGTGACATACATGTTTTCACACTTTCTGGCGATCATGTAATTACTATTGAGCATCGTGATTACTCTGGTGAGATCGGTACAGAGTACTGGGATCTTGTATCAAGAAATGATCAGGATGTAGTAACAGGTCTCTACATTTACAGAGTAGAAACCGCAGACGATTTTGTCATAGACAAATTCGCAATCATTAAATAGGAAGGGAGGAAACCATGAAGCGAACAAGCATGATACTTGCAACTGCACTGGTTGCCTTCCTGCTGTTCCCTGCCATTGCAGAGGCTGCTTTTGCAAAAACGGGAACCTCAGGTGCCCAGTTCCTCAAAATCGGCATCGGTAGCCGTGGAGTTGCTATGGGTGGTGCCTTTGTGGCAACAGCTGATGATCCCAGTGCTGCTTACTGGAATCCAGGTGCTCTTGTAAGAGTTCCGGGAACTCAGTTTCAGTTCTCCGGTACTCAGCTTTATGCTGATATTCTTTACGGTTCCGGCATAGTTACTCATGAATTAGCCGGTGTTGGTACAGTTGCTTTGCAGTTCGGTCTGCTTACAAGTGGCGACATGTACCGCACAACTGTTGAGAATCCAAACGGAGACGAGACTTTTACCTGTTCAGACATGGTAGTTGGTCTTTCTTTCGGAAGGATGCTTACCGACAGATTCAGTGCCGGACTTACTGCAAAGTATGTCCGCGAGGCCTGGGATGATGTATCGGCCGGTGGCATAGCTATCGATCTTGGTACACTCTACGACACAGGTTTCAAAACACTTCGTATTGGAATGTCTATCCAGAACTTCGGCCCTGAGCTTACCCCCAGTGGTGAAGCACAGGACTGGTACAGTGGATCAGACTCAACTTCTTCGTACGAACCTTACGCGATGCCGATGAACTTCAGAATTGGTCTTGCCATGGATGTTGTAGACCAGGGTCCTCATCAGGTAACTGTTGAGGTTGATGGTGTGCATCCTGCAGACAATGTGGAGCAGGTTAACATTGGTGCCGAGTACTGGTACAACAATATGATCGCTCTCAGGGGCGGATATCGCGTCAATACAGACGAAGAGGGTCTTTCAGCCGGTGCCGGTTTCCGCGTACCAATGGGCGAGAAGGCTTTAACTCTTGATTACGCATATCAGGATTTTAACAGACTGGAAATGGTTCACCGTGCCAGTCTTGGGTTTGCATTTTAGAGTAGCTGAATAAACCGGAGGGGTTTTCCCTTCCCAACTCTCGAAAGGTTTGAATGACACTGACTGCGATACTTGCCGCGCTTGCTTTGACAGGGTTCAGCCTTAGCTGGAATTCTCTGCCTGCCGGATCCGGTTCTACCGGGTCTGTAGAGGTATCTGTACTTATTCCAGAGGGCGATCTTCTTGCTGTAAGCTCTGATGATGGCTTCACGGTCTTTTACGAGATCACAGCCACCGTAGACGGTGAAGGCTTTCTTCGCCGTAGTGGCAGAATCACAGACGGTTCTTTCCCAATCAGTGAATTACTCATATTCAACTCACTTGAAGCAGGTGCTCACATGGTAGCTGTTACCTTGAAAGACCTCGAGTCCGGGGCGGTTATCCGCCAGGAAGAAGAGATTTATATCGATGCTTCCAACGGGTCTTTATGGTCAAGTGGAGGCGTCCGGATAACTCCTGACGGCCTTGTTCGGGCTAACGGTTATGTGACTCTTTCATGGAATGTTTACATTCCGGAAACAGAAGAAGTACCATCCGGTGCTTATGCCCTTCTTAACAGAGCCACTGACGTGGTAAGAGAGGGCTGGCTTACTGCTGACGATAGTGTTGAAGGTGTTGTTTACTACTCTGCTGATGTTGCTCTTAACGGCATTGAGAAGGGCAGGTACAGATTTACCGTGGCTGCTCTTCAAGGTGCCGATGTGGTTGCATCATCTTCCAGTTCTCTGGGGATTCTTGAAGCATGGGACATATGGGGCGACGACCCTGATGAGACAATCTCTCTTATCAGACCAATTGCCACCGGCCATGAGTTAAGAGAACTTGAGAGAGCAGGAGGAATTGGAGACAGAAATTCTGTAATGGCCGATTTCTGGACAAAACGGGATCCTGATCCAGCAACCAGAGAGAACGAATATCTTGATGAATACCTGCTCCGTCTGGACAGAATATCAAGAGATTTTACCACCACGGGAGTTCGTGGTATAAACACCGACAGAGGGGTTATCTACGCAAAAATGGGGGAACCTGATGTTATTCAGGATTTTCCGTTTGAGCTTGGTTACCGGCCTTACGTAATATGGGACTACTTCACTCCATCCCTCACAATCACTTTCGTAGATCAGGACGGATACGGATTTTACGAAATGGTGGAGACTTGGGATGTTGTGGACAGAGCATTCAATTCCAGAGAGGAATGGTCACTATGACTGGAACTACAACCGTACTTCTTCTGATACTTGCGTTTTCTGCGGCAGCTTCAGGGTTGGCAACCGTAAGTGAAGGCAATTTGCAATTTGCCATAGACACCGCGGTTTTCGATATTGGAGCTGGAGATACACTGCTTCTTGAGGTTTATCAGGAAGTTGATGTTGCACAATTCTCTGTTGATTCAGATGGGATGTGTCTCTTTACAACAGAGATAACTCTTTCTTCCTCTGCCGGGGATACCCTGGCCTGGGACATCTGGAACACTCCTCTGGAGTGGAGAGAAAGTGGCAGCGCTGTTAACTGCGGGCTTCTGCCGGTTCTTGAAGGAGACTGGACTGTTTCTGTGCGCATGACTGATGTGGCTAACGGGATACAGGGTGTTGCTGTAAGGCAGCTCTCGGTCGAACGCCCGGAGCATCTTAGCGATGTAGAATTGGCTAGAACTATCATGCCTGCTGCCCAGGGTTCAGTAAACACGCTGCTCAAGGGAAACTTGATTGTTTTTCCTGCAGCATCTACCAGATTTTCCATACCCGGAGAAAGTATGATCTATACCTATCAGGAATTGTATGCTCTTGGCGGAGCAGAGATTCTCAGGTACAGCAGACTGCTTGATTCGGAGAGTGTTCCTGTGTTTGCCAGACCGCCTGACGCAATCTCTATTCCCAGCGGAATGGAAACCATTGCTCTTATAGACAGTCTGGATCTTTCTGTTGTAAGGGAACCGGGGCTTTACAGCCTTTCTATCACTTACACATTGAATGGAGACACCATAGGTACAGTTACAAAACCTATGGTTGTGGAAGTATTTATTCCAGCGGTCTCGTCTCCTGCGGTAAATGATTTTACCACCAGGGAACTTGCTGGCTTTTCCATTCTGCTTACGCAGGAAGAAGGCGTTCTTTACAACAGGCTGGACGAAGACGCGCAGGTTCTGTACTACGATAACTACTGGAACGCCCGCCCCGGTGAACATGGAGGTTATCTGGATAGAAGCAGAGTTGTAGACAGAAGGTTTCCATCCCTGGGCAATCAGGGATGGGAAACGGACATGGGAAGGGTGTACCTGATATTCGGTGAGCCCGATGAAGTGGAAGCAGATCCTTTCAGTACTACTCAGGCACCGTACGAGATATGGTATTACTACGATGCAGAGCAGGAAAGTTTTGTTTTTGCCGATCTGATGGGAAATGGGAATTTCATCCAGATATTTTCCTCAGTAGAGGGTGAAGTAAGCTACCCTAACTGGCAGAGCATGCTGCAGAATGTCAACAACGGTGGAGGAACCACCATGGATCTTGTTGACGAGTATTTCTAGCATGACCTGTCGAAATTTGTTT